>CAZLJB010000078.1:0-10347 GCA_964559195.1 uncultured Anaerolinea sp.
ACACGGCTCTGAACACTCTTTCCCTACACGACGCTCTTCCGATCTATCCACCACCCGCATGCAGGCAGGTTGATCCAATCCCGATCAGCAAAATTGCAATTGTTAAGTTGACCGGCGCCAGGACCAGGCCAGCCAATGTGCTGAGCAAACCGATGGCTGCGCCTCGCCTGGGTTGGTTGATCTGGTCAAAAAGCAGGCCTGCGATTGGCTGCAGCCCAAAAGCAACCAGGTTATACAACAGGATTTGCATATTCATGGCAGGCGAACCCTGTTGTATGATCAAGCCCACCAAAAGGCCGGCAGACGCGTCTGAAAGACCATGTCCCACTCCCAGCAGCAGCGGCAGCAAGTATGTCATTTGAGCAGGCCAAGAAAAAAGAACAGAGGTAAGATGATCAGGAGGTAGCTGACACAGTTTGATATCAGGGCCACCCTCCAGTTTTCAAGGACAGAGTTTCGTTTGAAGAGCATCAGGATGGCGCCTTCACAAAGAATCGAAAGCCCAAAGTCGATTAATACTCCCCAAAAACCTATCTGGGTTGTGAATGGAACAACCCCAATTCCCAGGATGGATGTGACCAGGTTCATGACGAAACTGGCCAGTAAACTGCGTAATAGTCCACCCCATTTCAGCCGCCAGAGCACCAGACCTTCCAGCAAGATGATCAATGCCGACCCGCAAAGCATGAGCAGCAAACTACCTGCCACAGCGTATAGTAAGCCGGGTCCGGCAATATCAAATGCAGTGGAATAATGCATTTTGCTCCTTTTATTTTTGCAAGCAGGCCAACAGGTCTTTGATGGGTCCTTGTGGTTCTGTTTTAACAATTGCCAGCACTGGCACGTTCGGCAGCGTGTAAATATCCCGTACTGAGCCGGCTTTCCAATGTCTTGTCAGGAAGCCGGCGGCATTTTTATCCTGGTTCAGGTTATCAGACATTTGCTGTGGGTTGAGTGCTACCCGAGCCAGTGAAGTTACAGCATGCCCGTTCATTACGTTCTGTACAAACACTTGCTCGACATCTTCCCCGGCAGCAAAGACCCATATTTGAATGGCAGCTGGATCGGGATTCGAAAAAAGGTTTTGCACATCCGCCTGAGATAGATTTTGGAGTGGACTCTCGCGATGAGTCACTACCAACAGATCATCCTGGCCGATCTGAAATGCAGGAGAGGTTAGTTGGGCAGGTTCGCCCAGACGAATGCTGATTTCTGCCTGGGCAGGGTCGTTGCCATTCGATAAGATAAAGTGCAGACCCTGTGCGCAATTATAAGCATCCGATAGCCAGGGTTGGGTTATGGGTGATGCAAAGATATGAATAATTTGTGGAGTACTCCCTGATGCAGGTGAGACATTAACCTGATCGATCTGGGATGTATTGATTGGCGCGGAAGCGGGACTGCAGGCGGCCAGCAGCAGTAACAGCAAGGAAAGCCAATTAAGTTTCATTACTGGTATATTTTAAATAAAATGAATAAACGCTCAAAAACAAGGATTATCCGATTAGATTAAGAATGACGCAGACTGCACCGATTAAAGCGCAGTATGCCGCAAAGACGTATAGCGAATGTTTATTAAGGAATCCGAGCAGCCATTTAATAGACAGCCATCCAACAACTGCCGCAGTTACAAAACCGATCAATATCAATGGTAAAAATTGGCCCAGGTTGTGCAATTTGAAAAGACCGAGTGTCTCATAGGCCCCGGCCGCTAACATGACCGGTACCGACATCAGGAAGGCAAAACGTGCAGCGGCAGGACGGTCAAAACCTCTGAACATGCCACCGCTGATGGTTGTGCCACTGCGTGATGCGCCCGGGAAAACTGCGATCACCTGCATGATGCCAATAACCAGCGCATCCAGCCATTTCATCGAACTCAGTTTGCGGGTTTGTTTTCCGAAATATTCAGCCAGCGTCAATAATATGGCTGCGGCGAAAAGGCGAATGGCTGCTTCGGTCAATGGCATGCCAAATAAAGCTTCCACATATTTCTTGAGCAGCACACCAGCCACCAGTGCCGGGATGGTTGCAATAATAATGTACCAACCCATTTTCGCATTTTCGGGCAGTGTATTGAATTTTCCCAGCCCCCCCAGGTTTTTTAGCGTATCGAGCAGGATTGCCAACAGGTCCTTCCAGAAAAATACAATCAGTGAAAGGATGGTTCCAAGTTGAACCAAGACGTTAAAGGCAAAGGCGGCATCATCCGCGGGGATGCCCAAAAAATGTTGAGCGATTAACAGGTGGGCAGTGGACGAAACTGGGATGAATTCCGTCAGTCCTTGTAGAATACCGAGCAGGAAAGCATGAAAAGCGTTCAAAGATGGATTCTCCTCACATGTTATGGTTGAGTTGCAGAACTTACCTGGCGCTGGGCATTATTATTCCACTGTTCCAATAAAAATGGTATCTTATTTTCGAAGGAACCTTCCAGGATATAGCCCCTGATTTGTTGTGTAAGCCGGATGAGTGCATGCACGTTATGGATGGAAATCAATGTGCCTGCCAGCAACTCCCTGGCTGAAATCAGATGGCGGATATAGGCACGGGTAAAGGTTTGGCAGGTGTAACAGTCGCAGCTTTCATCGATTGGGCGTGGGTCTCGTTTGAAAGCAGCATTCATCAGGTTTAACCGACCGGTGGATGAGAACGCGGCATGATGGCGGGCCAGGCGGGTGGGCAGTACGCAATCGAAGATGTCCACACCGCGCGCGATGCCGTTGATCAAGTCCTCTGGTGTTCCCACACCCATTAAATAGCGCGGTTTGTGTTCAGGTAATAGTGGAGAGACCACGTCAAGCGTCCGGTGCATCTCTTCCTTGGTTTCACCGACAGATAAGCCGCCGATGGCAACACCCGGAAAAGGCAGGGATGCAATAAACTCGGCTGAAATGGCGCGCAGGTCAGGGTCGACGCCTCCCTGAACAATTCCGAACAACGCCTGGTCCGGGCGCACATGGGCTTTTAATGAGCGCTCCGCCCAGCGGTGAGTCCGTTCCATGGCGATCCGGCTGTATGAACTGTTGTTTGGGTCGGAACATTCGTCGAATGCCATGATGATATCCGCACCCAGGTTTTCCTGGATTGCGATGGATTTTTCAGGGGTAAAGCGATGTGTTGATCCGTCGATGTGGCTTTTAAAGGTTACACCATCGTCATCGATCTTGCGTGTCAGGGCTAATGAAAATACCTGAAAGCCACCGGAATCGGTCAGCATCGGGTTTGGCCACTGCATAAATTTATGCAAGCCACCCATTTCAGCCACAAGTTCATCGCCCGGACGCAAATACAGATGATATGTATTTGATAACACCAGTGAGGCCCCCAGATCTTTGAGTTGCTCCGGTGTAAGTGTCTTGACGCTGGCCTGGGTGCCAACTGGGGCAAAGACAGGTGTATTAAGTTCCCCATGCGGGGTCTGGAAAACACCCACGCGGGCGCGGCCTTCCTTGGCGAGCAGCTTGTATTCAAACATGGCAGGAATTGTAAACGAGAACCCGAAGATTTTGTCAATCTTCGGGTTCTGGAAATTCTGTCAATTGGCACACACAAACCCTTTTCTATTGTTTTTGTGGGCATCAACTGATCATGGATGGTTAATTGGTGGGTAAAAACAAGTTTATCGTTTACTGGCCTACATTAACTTCCATGTAAATGGCATCCCCGAAGGCAATTCCATCTGGATTGTATGCCTGCCAGGCAGTTCGATAAGGCCCGGGCAAGGATGGTGCCGTAAAATTAATGGTGATTGTCAGTTGGCTTCCTGCCTGTGCTGGTCTCAGAATCATTTCACCTGCGGCGCCCATGGATGTATACCCATTGAGGAGTTTCAGCGAATAATTGCCTTCCCAGTTGCAAGTACCATTGTTTTCCACCAACCATTGTTTATCAATTGATTGTCCGCCTGAAACGACTGTGCCGTCTGGATAGTTGATATCCTGAATGTATTTTAAAGAATCAGTGCAATTTTGGACCGGAGTAGTGGTTTCGGCCGGAAAACTTGTTGGGACAGGGAAAAGTGTTTCGGATGGTGAGATGGTTGGAAATGGCAGGGGCGCGCCCGGGATTGCCGTGGGAAGTTCGGGAGTGGCAGACTGTTGCAAATCCGGATTGATAGTTGGTAAGGGGGCCGGGCTCAGGGCGACAGAGGGCTGGGCTGTATCAGATGCGCTTGCGGGCAGGCTGGTCGGGTTGCTTTTCTGACTGCGTGGTGCAATGAATGGTGTTGCAACGACGATTGAACTGCAACTGGTTAAAAAAAAGAACAATACGCAATACAAATAATGTATTGCGTATTGAGGAGTGCGAAAAAAGGCGCGTTTCATGGTCAGACTATTCGTCTCCACTTACGCTTTCGTCGCCGCTGATATCGATTGGAAGGATAATTTCGCCTCCCAGAGCCTTCTGGCGGATGACGGTTTCGATTTCATTGGCCAGGTCTGGGTTTTGGCGCAAGTATTCTTTGGAATTTTCGCGTCCCTGGCCGATGCGAATATCGCCATAGGAGAAGAAGGCGCCACGTTTTGTGATAATTTCAAGCTTGGTGGCCAGATCGAGCATATCGCCAACCTTGGAGATGCCTTCGTTAAACATGATATCAAATTCAGCCGTCCGGAAAGGCGGGGCAACTTTGTTTTTTACCACACGCACCCGTGTGCGGTTGCCGATCACTTCCTCGCCCATTTTGATGGCCTGGATGCGGCGAACGTCGAGTCGCACCGATGCATAAAATTTTAGAGCCTGCCCGCCGGTGGTTGTCTCAGGATTGCCGAACATAACACCAATTTTCTGGCGCAGTTGGTTAGTGAATACAACGGAAGTTTTGGTCTGATTAATTGCACCCGATAGTTTGCGTAATGCCTGTGACATTAACCGCGCCTGCACACCCATGGTGGCATCGCCCATGTCACCTTCCAATTCTGAGCGTGGTACCAACGCCGCTACCGAGTCAACCACCACCAGATCCACCGCGCCTGAACGGACGAGGGTCTCTGTGATTTCAAGTGCCTGTTCGCCAGTATCTGGTTGTGAGACAAGCAGGTTGTTAATATCCACGCCGCACTTGGCAGCGTATGAAGGATCAAGGGCATGTTCCATGTCAATGTAAGCGGCTGTTCCACCCAGCTTTTGGGCTTCGGCCACAATGTGCTGGCAAAGAGTGGTTTTACCGGATGATTCCGGGCCATAGATTTCTGCGATGCGTCCACGGGGAATTCCGCCTATACCCAGGGCCAGGTCAAGTGAAAGTGCGCCGGTGGGGATGGCATCTACAATCATGCTGCGGGCTTCGCCCAGGCGCATGATTGATCCGTCGCCATAGCGTTTGATGATATCTCCGACGGCTTTATCGAGAACAGCTTTTTTTGCATCATTATCCTGGCGTACAGCAGGAGCAAGTTCTTGTGATTTACGTGCCATGTTTTTTCTCCAAGACAAACTGGGCCATCAAAATGAATTCGTTCGAGTATTTATTCTTTATTATTCAAAACCATGCAGGCGTGTTATTCGACTTTCCTGTGTGCATCAACCCGGGGAACCCCCAGGACTTTTTACTGCGCTGGCGTGCAATTTGAATGGGCTTATCAATCAAGTTTTGCGGCAGAGTCGAACGCAAATTGGTACTTTGCCCTGCAAGTCGATTGTTGAGCGTGATCTCCACGCAACAGTCGCAAAAATTTACAACTACTGTTGTGGCCAAATCCTCAACGAAGGCTAACCACCCGTGAGTAGATATAAGTAAAGTTTAGCACAAATGTTCAGTTCGTCAAGAGGTACCAGCAATTCAGTTTGGCTTTATCGTAGGGGTTTGGGTTGTTTTTTGGTTCAAAATGAGAACTGCGATCAAGAGATATTTTGTTGATCGAGTTTGTAATTTTTGACTTTCAAGGCATTTGGAATGGGGTCGGTGTGAGTGCAGGTGGCGGGGCTGTGCTGACGAAACCGAAGGTATCCCTGTAGACAAAATAAGTCACCCGGCCAGGTTTGATTATCATTTCGGCCGTATCGGTCAACTTTTCTAAATATGTAATTTTGACCTCGTAACGCCCGGCTGGCAAGTCGCTGATGACCATATTTTCAGCGTAATATTCATCGGAATTGACAGCTTCAGGCCCGTAGGTATTGACGGTCCATTCACGATTGGTTTCAAGCGACCGGATAAATACAGCCCGGCTGTGGGCAGGTTCGCGGTTTGAGTTTAATACGCGACCGGCTAACACGCCCCAGCCTTGCGGCGGTGCAATCCAGAGCTCTGGATTCCTGGTGTTATAGTAGGAATCCTGTCCCACACGCAGTTCAAAGTGTAAGTGTGGTCCGGTTGTATATCCGGTATCTCCAACCAACCCAATCTGTTTACCAGTGTTAACCCATTGTCCCACTGTCACGTTCACATCCGACAAGTGGGCGTAGATGGTGTATAGTGCCTGCCCGTTATATCCAAAATCATGCCGGATGGCAACGGCTATTCCATAAGGGTCTCGGATATTATCTGGGGCACTACTAAAGAGCCCCCAGCCTGCCCAGATAACCACTCCAGGGCCCGCGGCCAGAACCGGGGTTCCTGCGAGGGATGGAATATCCACACCCGTATGCGTGATGCCGGGAGATAAATCTGTGCCCCCGTAGCGGTAGTTTGCCACCGGCCAGTTAACCACATCTGCGGCAATGGGTCGAGCGAAATAAAAATGATCGAATTCTCCAATGGCTAGCGGTACTGGGTACTGGGGAGGTCGCCATCCGGAAACTGGTTCATCTGCGGGGGTGGGCAGGCTCAGCCTGAGCGGCGTAGTTTGGGCAGGAGGGGTGTGGAAATAAAGGCAATCGGTGTTTGGGCAGCCTGTTGAAATGGTTGCCGTCGGGCTGATTTTGGTCGCAGCAGGTGGTTTGATTATAATGACTACCGGTGTTGCCACCGTGGTGGGAGCGGGGTTGGCGCTGCAGGCGGATAACAGCCAGAATATTCCAAATATTATCAAAAAGCGTTTGGTGATCATGGCGCAACAGTAAAAGTGGGACGCATGGTTGGGGTGGACGTCAGCGTGGGAGTCGCTGTTTTAAAATAATAGCCCTTGGGGGTTGCGGTGGGTGTGCGCGTGGATGGGATGATAACGGTTGGTGTGATAAATATATCGGGTGGGTAGAGCTGCAGCATGGCTTCGCGCCAATCCAGGCCATTGCTCATAATAAATTCGTTGAACTGGGCGCCTTTAAAATACGATCGCCAGTTTTCAAGCGCGGGAATGCGTTCCCAACCGAATTTATGTGCTGTTGCCGTAAAATCAATCCAAAAGCCTGACGGTATGGATGGGGCGTAAGCGCCACCCTGATCGTAGGCTGATGGATCCAGACTGTAGCGCAGTGTCAGATCCCAGGGAAGCTCACGCAAAGGTTCTCCTTGCGAACCATCCTGGGATAGTGTGCGTAAATAAATCCGCCAATAAGTTCTGCCATCGATTTCTTCGCGCATACTGACCATCCAGCCGGCGTTGATTGTGAGGGGGTTAATCGCAAAAGCCCTCCCCGTAAAGAGCCAATCCTGTCCTTTTCCAGGGTCCAGCGCCGATGTGAGTGGAACATAAGCGTTTTCCAGGCTGGCGAGCGCATCCCAGCCTGTGTCAAGAATAATGCGCCGGCGAAGGGCATCGAATGCTTCGTTGACAGCGTCATGCAGATAGGGATGCGGCGCATCCACATCCGGTATCTTAACAATGGTAGCTCGCTGTCCCGGGTTATTGTCAGTGGGTTGTTCCTGTAATTGCCAAAGAGGGGTTGGAGTTAGTTGGCCTTGTTTATAGAAAGCATTCGGTAGACTGGTAACGCGCTCAAGGTGCCAATCCAGGCCTCGGATATCCATAACCCTGGTGGGTGGCAGCAGCAAGGTGCCGTCCAGCGAGTAGGCAACCAGGTAATCCTGGTTGGCATCCGAAAGCCGGGCGGCGATTTCATTGCCAGAAGCACCCCAGGCGGGCCAATCTCCTGCCCCGGCATACACGGGCTGTTTTTCAGGTTGTTTGCTGTCCCAGATATAAATACCATCCGGTTCAGCGATCTTTTTTGAAGCCCAGGCAAGTTTTTCTCCATCCGGGGACCAGGTTGGGCGAATTTCGGAACTATCTGGTGATTGGCTGACGTTAATGAAACGGCCTTCATCCGGCTTATCCAGGTTTGCAACCCAGATTTCGTTATCTCCGCTGCGATTTGAAACAAATGCTACTTCACGCCCAAGGGGGGACCAGCTTGGGTCCTGGTTGAAGGCAGCGTCATTTATTAGTTGGATTGTTTGACCTGGATTGGTAATTGATAGGATGTTTATCTGCATTCGATCATCAACCATGGTTTCATAGGTGATCCATTGATCATCTGGCGACCAGGCCGGGTTGCCATCATATTCCGGCGTGTCTGTGATACGGCTAACCTGGCCATCGCTCAAATTGATGGTGTACAGGTCCCAATAGGCGTTACGATTGGAGGCAAATACCACCTGGCTGCCATCTTTATTAATACAGGGGTCAATATCATCCCATGCACCATTTGTCAAACGCAACGGTGCCATTCTTTGCGGTGCATAAGCAAATAAATGGTTGTAGCCATTATCATCCATCGATAAAATGAATGTCTGGGTCATGTCTCCAGGCAGCGGGGTGGTAGTTTTTGTGGGAGTACTGCTGGTTGTGGGTGAAGGGGATGGCCGCGGCGTAACAGTGCTTGTTGCTGGTGGAAGGGGCGTTGGTGTTTCGAATGGCTTGACGCATGCGCTCATAAACATGACAAGCATGCCAAAAAGGGCCAGCAAAGCAAGGTTACGGTTCATAAGCGCTATTGTACCCTGAGAGAACCCTGGCAGGATGTTCTTTTCAGGGTTGAAAGGTTTGGATCATTTACTGCAATTTCGTAATCAGGGTTTCAATAATTTAAATGGATCGAAGAGTTGGTATTTGCCACTCATACGCCAGATTGTATAGTACTTAACCTCTTCCTCAGTCACATTATTTATATAATATGCCATTACTGGGAAGCTGGCATGCGGTGGCCCCCAGCGTGTTTCGAAATGCAGGTGCGGGCCATCAGTCATACCGGTCAGACCGGTTTCGGCAATCTGGTGTCCGCATTTAACTTCCTGCCCATCGGTTAGTGGTTGGATATTTTGTAAATGCCCGTATACTGTGTAAAGTGAATCTCCAGTAATGATTTTTAGATCGGTGATGAGTTTTGCCGGGATATGTTCGTAGGGTGTTTCCAACATGACCATATCGCCATAAGGCGGCCGGTTGTGTATAACCGTCACAACTTTCCCATCAATGGCGGCCAGTACAGGCGACCCGGTGAATTTTTGTTTGCCGCGGGTGATGAAACCAATATCCAAACCATGGTGCCCGCTATCTTTATAGGAGCCATCATCCATGACGCGTGGCATAATAAAAGGTTGTGTAATGATCAGGTTGAATTTATCCAGGGGTTGGATTGCCAGGGGTGAGCAAATTAACGGACCGCTGTGGGGTGCATAGATGAGGGTGGCAGTAGGAATCAGGATTGGAGTGGTGGCTGGCAGAGCAGTTCCTGTGGAGACAGGTTTTTGTTTTGGGGTGGTTGTGGTTATTTGATGTGGGGCAATCGGTCTGCAGGAATTTAATAATAGAAATAGCATGCTGAATAAAACCAGGCATGCATTCTTTAAAAGCGTAAGGCGCCCTTTTCCTTTTCTTATTGACAGGGTTTTATATTTCAAACTTAAGGTCCAGGATATCCGAATCAGGTTTTTCGGGGTAAAAAAGGCGCGCTTGCAGGCTGAATTTCCCATTTTTCTGCTCGCCCCGCAAATGCATGGTGAAAACATTTTTCCGCTGCATCGGCTCAATGACGCTGGCTGATGCAATTTCATCACCAGCGCCGTTAAATAGAGTTACTTCGATGTAAGGTCTCTGCTGAAAGGCGGTTGTTTCAATGTAAACGCGCAGGCGCAGCGGGCCATGGTCCAAGACCGGTTCAACTTTTACTTCCTTGAAGCGCATTTCATTTGGGGGTAAAGGAATATTCCCGGCATCCGCCGGGTTTAATTCGGGAAAGAACATCGCTAGGTCATCAGACATGGGGTTATTATAACTTCAATAAGGATTACGGGAATTTAATTAATACCGTGACAGCAATTCTCAGGTCGGTTTTACCGCAAGAATTTTATTATTTTAAATATTTTAGTTCAAAATAACCATAGCTGTTTGGGTCTAAATCAGCCTGATTTTGCCGCCTGGATGAATAAATATCGGTTTTCCCTGCAGGGGTGTTTCCACAGGTGGTCTTCCCGTGGAAACACCCTTTGAATCTTTTCAGTTGCTAAATTCGTCTTAGCCG
>CAZLJB010000079.1:0-10078 GCA_964559195.1 uncultured Anaerolinea sp.
GGCTCGCAGCGTGTGATCCGCGTACCCGGTCAGTTCGCCGGCAGGGAAATCAGGGTGGCCGGGTGGATTGGACCGCTCTCGCTCCGCATACTTCTGGCCGAACTAGCCAGGGGCGGCGGCGAAGACCCAGGTTTTAGGGACTGAGGGGTGAGGGCACATCTCTATCACAAAAATATGCCAATCAATATTAATGTAAAAAAAGACCGGCCTTATGTAAACAAGGCCGGTCTTTTTACTCCAGGAAATTCAGCTCATGACAGGTTCGACGGCCAGGACAAATTGCCGGCCGGCGTGGAAGGCTATATAGTTGGCTGCCCAAACAGCGGGTTTTGAATTGGCACTTTTTAAGGCTCGCTGCCAAAATTCCACGGGAATCAGATTGAAGGGAGACAGGCTGCTCAAAATCCCCATCATGACTACGTTGGCAGTCCGTCCGCTGCGGTCGCCCAGTTCCAATGCTTTTGAAAGAACATCCACTGTAATAACGTGGTAGCCATCCAGACTTGAGAAAATTTGTTCATCGGTTGGATATTGGTCATCTGGTAGTCCTGGGGGCAGGATGCGCGTGTTTGCCAGGATGATGGTTCCACCGGGTTTGAGCATTTCAAGGAAATCGGGCCGCAGTACTTCGCTTTTTTCCATCACGATCAGACAGTCGGCTGTACCAGGCATAAGCACAGGGCTGCTCACATTTCCACAGCTGAATGTGCTGATAACTGGGCCGCCCATCTGGGCCATGCCGTGGGTTTCACCCTTGATGATGTTTCGGTCGTCATAGCCAGCCAAAAACGCCAGTTTTGACATGACACTACCAAAAAATAGGTTGCCCTGTCCGCCGACCCCGCGAATGGCAAGCGAGAGCCTGGAGGGAAGCTCAGCTTTCAAGACGACCGGTAGCGCAGTTTCCTGGGGCGGCTCAATTAATTTTGGTAATTCGGGCAGGTTTAAATCACGCAGATCGATGGCTTTGAGCACATTGGTCGGACAGGACTGGGCGCAAGCCGGTCTTGAACCACCACAGCCGCTGCAAAGGTTGTTGACAACCGGAATTCCGGTTGTGTCCAGTTCCAGACCTGGACAGATCAGGCAGGCATTGCACTTTTTGCAGGCCTCCGGTTCAACCAGAACACGTTGAGTGCTGGCGGGTACCATCTGGACGCAGACACCCTCGCTGACCACCAGGGTGGTATAAACACCTTTTTCCGCTTCCAAAAGCGCGTTTCTCAGCGACTGGCGCAGGTTTTTCTTATCATAAGCGCCGACTGCGACCACCTTCGCACCATGAGCCTTCAGTGATTCTGACAGGTTGAACCGCATACTTTCGCCAGCCAGGTTGGTTGGCGAGGTGGGTGATGGTTGTCCGCCGGTCATTCCAGCCCAGGAGTTATCCAGGATGATTTTTACTCCGGGCATGTTGCGGTAAACTGTGTTCCGGGTGGCGTCCATGCCACTGTGGCATTCGGTGCCATCACCAACTACTGAGATGCAGCGCCCGGCTTGCTCCGGGCGTGAAAAAACGTAGCCGAGCCGCTCGGATTCACTGGCACCCATGGCCAGACCGGTATCAAGCGCGTTCATAAAATACAGCAGGGTGTTGCAGCCGATATCACCGAAGACAGTATCCAGTATTTTCTTCTTTTTTAGCAGGGAAATTTCCTGGGCTATCAGCCTGTAAGGGCAGCCTGGGCAAATGACGGGAGGGCGAAAAACCGGGTTGGTCGTCTTGGTTGGCGCGTGGATTGACAGCCCCATTTTTTCTGCCACCAATGCCGGACTCCATTCAGTTAGAGCGCTGAAGGCCTCTTTCCCGAAAACTTTGAAACCGGCATTTTCAATGGTTTCCTGCAAATAGCGGTAACCATCCTCAATCACATAAATATTACCTTCGATCGAATTACAAAAATCCCGGATCAACTGCATGGGAAAAGGATTAGTGAAGGCCAGGGAGAGCAGGTCGAAATCGACGCCAAGGGTTTCTTTTACTTCGCGGACATACAAATCTCCGATACCATACGTGATGACACCCATCTTTGCTTTTTGGCCGGTTCGTGAAAGATTTGTTTTTTCCCACTTGTTGAGCGGGCTTTTTTCTACCATTTCCTGCAGCGCAGGCATGCGTTCAGCCATGACAGTATCGTAATTTTTTCGGGCCAGGGCGGGCAGGACGTTGAAGGCTTTCAGGCTTTCAGGCATTTGCACAGGTTCCCGCTCTACGGGTGACATGAGATGAACCAGGCCTTCACTGTGGCACAGGTTCCCGTTTGGCATTACAACTACCTGGGTTTTATATTTGCGGGAGAGTTCGACTGCTAGGTTGGCAGCTTCGTGCATTTCCTGGTGATTGCGTGGTTCATAGACCGGAACGAAACAACTTTTGAATAAATAACGAGGATCCAGTGTGTGCTGGGTTGAACTTGGAGTGAAGTCACTGGCAATGTAATAGACCAGCGCGCCGCGCGACTGGACAAAAAGCGCACCACTGGTGAAGATGTCACCTGCCTGGAAGAGCCCCGGGATCTTCATGGTCACGACACAGTCCCGACCGGCCATGGAATGACCGTGACCGACAGCGGCAGCCACAGCTTCATTGACCGACCAACCAACCTTGATCAAGTCCTGTACCTGTGAAAGACCGCGATCGATCACCTCGGTGCTGGGAGTGCCAGGGTAGCCATCCACAGCATGTACGCCACCCCGCACGCAGCCAGTCGCAAATGCCATATTTCCCTGAAGAACCTCAGCCTGCCCGGCGGGTGCCTGGCATAATTCCTTGACGGTGTTTTTCATTATTA
The DNA here is from genome assembly GCA_964559195.1 of uncultured Anaerolinea sp. Taxonomy (GTDB): domain Bacteria; phylum Chloroflexota; class Anaerolineae; order Anaerolineales; family Villigracilaceae; genus UBA5195. The sequence goes on from CAZLJB010000079.1 coordinate 2,793, forward strand.
ATGATCTCCTCAACCCGGTCTGGTTGCTGTCCATTTGCTACCGAAATTTTGAATATAGATAGCATACCTTGGTTTAGATATTAATAATGTAGCGCAAGCTACAAAAACATCCGCAGGAAAGCACTTGTTTTCTATGACAATTGTCTTTTGCAATTATTCCAAACTAGCCTCGATCAATTGAACCAGGCCAGGAAAATCTGATATTTCGAGTGCTGTTTTCGAAAAATGTTCGATAATGCCCATTTTTTTGAGGCGGCTGATGGCTTTGGTGACTGTAACACGGTGAACTCCCATCAAGCGCGCCATGTCGTTTTGGGTAAGATCGGGTTGGAGTCTGACCTCTTTTTGCTCTATATCAACCTGAACTTGTTTGAAGTGGACCAGGTAAACCAGCATTTTACAGACCCGTACAAAGTTGTCACTATTCAGGCTGTCTTGCAACAGGACGCCATACATGCGGATCTTGTAGGCGGCCGCCCGGATCAGTTCGATCAAAAGGTGTGGGTATTCCTCTGATATTACACCTTCCAATGTTTCGCGGCTGAAAAAATAACATTCAGTATCAATGCGGGCTCTGACGCGCGCTTCGCCGCTTTCGCCAGCTACAAAGCAGGAGACTTCACCGAATATACAACCAGGGCCAACGTAATAAAGTACCTTTTCCGGCCCGTGCTGCGTGTGCAGGATCACCTCCACTGCACCTTTTTTTACCAAATAAATCCCGTCGATTGGGTTGGCAATATCGAAAACCTGGCTGTTTTTAACAAAGTTTCGCCGAATACCCAGATGTGTCACTTTTTCCCAACCCGGGCAAAGATTTTCAAAAATTGGAAGCTCATATTGCATAATTGTATTCCTTCGCAAGTGCTTTTATGGAATTAAGTATCTACTCATCACTCTTTGGTTTCGAATTAAACTGTCCTGATTTTGCCGCCTTGACGAACAAAGATCGGTGGTTTTCCCTGCCTTTGGAGTTTTCACGGGGCTTCTTCCCGTGAAAACTCCAAAAACAACTTCTTCTTCTCTTTTTCGGTAGGTTTTCTAACCTGAGAAAACACCCGGTGAGTTGTTACATTGTTTCCGTTGATTAAACACAGCCCCGTACTGGAAAAATCCAGACGGGGCTGTGAGATTATATTTTTATAAAATCCTGGTTTATTCACCCTGCTGAATTTGTGCAGCGCGCAGGGTGTTCTTCATCAGCATCGCAATTGTCATCGGGCCAACGCCGCCGGGCACCGGTGTAATGAAACCGGCAACTTCCTTGGCTTCATCAAAGTTAACATCACCGACCAGGCGGTAACCGCTCTTTTTGGAAGCATCCGGCTTCGAATTGATACCGACATCGATCACCGCTGCCCCTGGTTTGATCCAATCGCCTTTCACCATTTCGGTCTTTCCAATGGCTGCAATCAGAATATCTGCCTGGCGAATGACAGCCGGTAAATCCTTGGTGCGTGAATGGCAAACTGTCACGGTGGCATTCTTGCCAATTAAAAGCAAGGCAGCCGGCATGCCGACAATATTTGAGCGTCCAAGCACCACCGCATTGGCGCCTTCAATTTTTACACCGGCCTGTTCGAGCAGGTAGATGCAGCCATAGGGCGTGCAGGGTACAAAGAGCGGTTCGCGGCCTTTTTGAGCCAGTCGCCCAATGTTGATTGGCGAAAACCCATCCACGTCTTTTTCAATGCTAATGAGCTGCAAGACCCGCTCTTCATTCAAGTGAGATGGCAGAGGCAGCTGAACCAGGATGCCGCTGACTTCTTTATCTGCGTTTAAGTCACGAATGACTTTTTCCAGCTCTTCCTGGCTGATGTCGGCTGGCAGGTGGTGGTTGACAGACCCCATGCCAAGTTCCTGGCAGGCTTTGCCTTTGGCTGATACATAAGTCGCCGAATCGACCCGATCTCCAACCAGTACTGTCGCCAGGGTTGGTTTTGGTTTACCGGCCGCGGTGCGTTTTGTCACTTCAGCAGCCACGGCATCACGTACTTGCTGTGCAATAATTTTCCCATCAATAAGTTGAGCTGTCATTTTTTCTCCGAATGATAATTGTGAAAATGCTTACTAATTAAAATTATATACCGGCTGGTTTGTCTGACATAGTGACAAATGTCAATTAACTTTCAACACAGCTTCCCCATTAAAACGACTGTTTTTCAAATCTTGTAATGCCTGATTGGCTGAATTGAAAGGATAGAGGCTGACAGTGGATTTTATGCCTGCCAAAAGGGCTATCGCCAGGAATTCCTCGCCATCCTGGTAGGTGGCATTGGACACAGAGCGAATTGTCCGTTCCCCATATATTTTTTCGTATGGAAAAGCCGGGATTTCGCTCATGTGGATGGCATTGATCGCGACAGTTCCGCCCGGACGAACACATTCAAGTGCCCTGACGACCAGCCCACCTGTTGGGGCAAAAATGACTGCCCGATCGAGGGGCGCTTCAGGATTTTGACCGGCACTCCCAGACCAGACAGCTCCCAATTGACGGGCATGCTCCTGGTGTGTGATGGCGCGTGTAAAAACGGAAACCTTGCAGCCCCAGTAATTCAAAATTTGGATACACAAATGTGCGCTTGCGCCAAAACCAAACAACCCGACATGTTCGCCTGGCATAATCTCGGCTTTTTTGAGAGCACGGTACCCGACAATGCCTGCGCACAGCAGTGGTGCAGCCTGTTCATTTGAAAGGGTGTTCGGGATAGGTAGTACATAACGAGCGTCAGCGAGCATGAATTCGGCGAAACCACCGTCTTCATGAAAGCCTGTGAACCTGGCTTTTGGGCACAGGTTTTCCATGCCTCGCAGGCAAAACTCGCAGGTTCCGCACGCAGAAAATAACCAGGGCAGACCGACTCGTTGTCCAATCTTTAATCTGCTTATACTGGTCGTGAGTGAATTGTTTGTTTTGTAATGGGAGATTGCGTCAACTGTCCCAACCACCTGGTGCCCAATCGTGATTGGGAGTCGGGGTGGGCGGATGTCACCTTCCACCGTGTGTAAATCTGTATGGCAGACGCCACATACTTCGACCTTGATGCGAACCTGCCCTGGTCCCGGTCTCGGGATAGGCAAATCCTCAATGGTCAGGGGATTGTTTTCGACCAGCGCAGGGCCATGTAAACGATAGCTTTTCATTTTATAATTGTAAATCAAAATTGATCGAGCCGACCATCCCAACTTGCATCTTTTATTTCTAAATCAAAAATAAATATCTGGGCAACTCTCTCAATCAATCACAATCCACTACTGCCCTGGTTAATCCCAAGCATAAAAAAGAACCATCATCTTCCGAGTGTCAGACTTTTGCGCTCTGGTTTCAGGCGAACTCGCCTGTCATACCTTGCTCGCTGATCCCGGTTAGCCTGATATCGTCCAACTGGTTCCACCTGAGTTCTGGGGCCGTGGTACTGACCCGGATATAATTTCCGGTCAGGCCTTCAATTAACCAACCTTTTTCACTGCGGGTTGCCGAGGCTTCCCACAGCACAGGCAGGCTTTGACCAATAAAATTTTTTCGAAAGGCCAATGATGATTCGGAAAAAGATGCGTGTAGTATTTGACTGCGATGTTTGCGCAGTTGCTTTGGAATTTGTTCCTTGATCCGTGCGGCGGGCGTGCCAGGCCTGGCCGAATAGGAAAAAACATGCCCCCCTGCAAAACTTATCTCCCTGACAAAAGCCAGTGTTTCTTCAAATTCCGTCTCACTTTCGCCTGGAAACCCTGCAATCACATCCGTGGTGATTGAAACCCCTGGGATTAAATTCCGAGCTGATTCGACCAATTCCCGGAAGGAATCTGGATTGGTTTTGCGAAGCATGCGCTTGAGCGTTGCAGCGCTGCCCGATTGAAGCGGCAGGTGTAGATGCCGGCACAACCGCTGGTCGGTCCACAGCGAGAAAAAGTCTTTCTTTAAATCCCAGGGTTCAAGCGAAGAGAGCCGCAAACGCGGAATATCGGTTTCCTTTAATATTTGAACGATCAAATCCTGAAGGTTTTTTCCGAAATCCTGCCCCCAGGAACCGAGATGTACGCCCGTCAGGACGATTTCGCGAGCGCCGCCATTCAATGCGACCTTGATATTTGAAATTACATCCCTGGCCAAAATGGAACGACCAGCTCCGCGTGCCAGGGTCGTAATGCAAAATGTACAGGCATTGTCACAACCGTCCTGAACTTTTATGAAGGCGCGTGTACGCTGACGTAAACCAGGTATGGGGACACGGGTAATCGGCTCCTGGTCAAAAGGATACTGGCCAGATTCAGGGTTGGCATCAGGCTTTGCCCCCGGGTTGCGCATCAAAAAATCCCTTACAAGGGTATCTTTCTGGCTGTTCGGGAATACTTGCAGGACGTTTGGGAGGTCGGCAGCCTCTTGAGGCTGCAGCGTGGACCAGCAACCCGTCACCAGCACCTGCCCTGTTCCTGCCCGGGCTGCGTGGCGAATCTTCTGGCGTGAATCTGATGCGGCTTCAGCGGTTACAGAACAGGTGTTAACCACCACGATGTCTGCCTGTTCTACCGCTGAAACAATTGCATGTCCTTCGGCACGAAATTGGACTGCCATTTGCTCAATTTCAGCCTGATTTAACCGGCATCCAACCATGTCAAGGTATATTTTCATAGCAGGTAGGGTCATGTACTCCAGGTGGCTGAGATGGCAAGCAGGTAAAAAGTAGAATTTAACCTGCCTTCCAGATCAGATTCTCAAGGTTTGTACACCACGAAATTATCAAAGTATACATCCGCACCAGGTTGGTCAAATGAGCCAGCCAGAATGCCTATATCCCCTGATGTGAAATCTAAGTCCTTGACAGAAGCCAATTGGGTATCATTAACATACAAGCTTAATGTGTTTGCGTTGCAGTCGAAGCGAAGGCGATTGATTTGGTTTCCCAATAGAATTGAATTACTTGGCTGCATTTTACTTCCACCCAACAGGCTGGTTTTGCCATCTTTTTGTTTTCCAATTCCAAAATAGCCGTCGGCACTGATAATACCAAAATAGAAATTCTTGTCATCCTTTAAGCGGCAAATCAACCCCATGCGGTTTGATTGAGGTCCTGCTACCGGCATGATGCTAACTTCTGCCCGTACCGATGAAAAAGTTTTGCCAGGATGCGTCCAGAGATTAATGTTGGGTTGGTTTACGAGGATGTGATATGCCTGGTTGATATAGCCGGCTACTCCGGCTGGTTGGTTAATTTCGGACCAACCACTCTCTGGCATACTGAAGATATCCTGGTACAGCACGCCACCTGATGGAACCAGGCCTTCCGCGATACTGGTGGTGCTGCACGCCAGAGCGGGGATAAGTAGGAGGCAAAGGAGCAGGGTCAGTGGTTTCACAATAGTTTATTGTACCTAAAAATATGAATTACGGGAAATATCGTTCGATGAGTTTTTTGGCTTGGGATCCATAAATTCCCTGTGGGTTAGAAGCAATGGTTTGTAGAAATTCAAATTTCGCCAGCTCGGTCTGGTTGGTTTGTAAATAAAGCAAGCCCAGGTGAAAATGATAAATATATGCCTGGCCTGGGTTTGGGCTTTTTTCCAGCGCTTTTTTAAACATCACTTCTGCTCCGGATGTTTGTCCGGTTGCCATTTGGGCCCGGCCGAGCATATCCACATAAAGTAAGTTGTCAGGCTCGAGGGCAAAGGCGCGTAAAGCTGCATTCAGACCATAATCTTCAATATAAGCATTGTTTTCCACACAAAATGCGGCCAGGTCATACCAATAGATAGCTTCTTTCGGCGCAAGGTTTACGGCCTGAGTATAGCCGGTTAATGCCTCCGAAAGATCGACCCGGGCTGCCGCGTTTGCCCTGGCGACCCACCAGGCAGGGTTGTCAGGCTCCAATTGCGTGGAAGCTCTGAAATGCTGGATGGCCAGATCTGGTTTGTCGAGCTGCAGCCAATAAGTACCCAGCATGGCGTGGATTGCCGCAGAATTCTGGTCCAGGTTCAAGGCAATATTAAGCGCCTGTAAGGCACCAGGATTGTTGTTGTGCTGGCGTGCCAAACCCAGCCAGGCCCAGGTAATTGCATAGAGGGGATCGTCCTTGGCCGCCTGGCTGAAAGCTTGCTCGGCCAATGGCCATTCGCCCAGGTTGGCAAGCGCTTGTCCACATTTAGCCAGATTGTAGGCCGGGGTTTCGCCGTTGGAACTGAGCGCAGAAACTAGGTTTTCGAGCCTGGCAGCAGCTGTTTCGGAATGATTGGATGCACTCATCAAGTATGGCAAAGCCGAGGGCGCCGCGCTGACTGCCAGTAAAATTCCCAGCCGTTCATTTGCATCCGGGTTACTCGGGTCAGCCTCCAGCCAGGTCTTCAGCAAGGCAGTTTCCTTGCCATATTCCTGCCGGGTATGATAAATTTCAGTTAGCCGCGGGCTGATATCCTTAATTTCTTGGTGTTCAGTTAATAGGGTCTCCCATTCCTTGATGGCTTGATCTACTTGACCGACCTGCAAGTAGGCATCACCCAGGGCCATCTGCCCATTGGAAGTAAGTATTCCATTATTTCGCGCCAAATTGAATAAATGGATGGCACGTTGTGGGTCATCCATGGCGCGCAAGGCGCTTTGTTCATAAAGATCAGATCTACAGAATAATAAATTAGCGGCAGCTTCGTAATACCTGGATGCCTGTGGGTTATTTGATGAATTTTTTGCAAGGGAAAGGTTAATAAAACCAGTTACAAGCCGCGGAATTCCAATCAACGCAGTCAGTAGCACAAGAATCAGGGCTTTTGGATACCATTTCATCGTAAGTTTATTATAAGTCCGCCGTCCAAGTTTTGGGCAAGCCGTGCTATAATTCTCAATTAAATCTTATGCAACTTTTCAACGATCTCGCCTCCTTTCTTGCAAACACGCCCGGGAATCTGGTTTATATCCTGGCGATCGCTTTTACACTAATAGGTTCGTTGCAGGGTGCCATTAGCCATTGGCGTGCTGGAAATTTACAGGCTCGCCGCTTGGTTTTTGGGCTGACCCTTCTGCTTGTTTTTCAGTTGCTGCTTTTCCTGATGAGTGGGATGATGGAGCAAGGGGTTATCCTGGGCAGGCTGCTATTGCCCGTATTTGATCGCGCCATTTTGTTGTTATCATTGATTTGGATGCTCTGGCTTTGGGTTTTTCCAGAATCATCTCGTCCTGGTGATGCAGCAACCATTTTGCTGAGCCTGCTTGTATTGGCGTCCACTGTCCTGGGTTGTATTTCGTATTCAAGCAGATCGGAAGAGCGTCGTGTAGGGAAAGAGTGTTCAGAGCCATATAG
>CAZLJB010000080.1:0-10067 GCA_964559195.1 uncultured Anaerolinea sp.
GATAGCTTCAGGTGACTGGAGTTCAGACGTGTGCTCTTCCGATCTGGCCAGATTTTCTCCGGGCTTGATATGCAGATTAAAATCACGCAATATTGGTTCGTTATCTGTGTATCTAAAATTCAATCCTACGAAATTAATTTCCCCTTTTAAAACTGGCACATCCCTCTTTACCAACTGAACGACATTTGGATCAGCATCAATCAGTGCGAAAGCGCGCTCAGCCGCAGACAGACCGCTTTGAATTTGGGCCCAAAATGAGGTTAAATTCAAGATTGGGAACATAAAATAATCAAGCGAGTTGATAAATAAATACCAGGAACCAACTGTCACAATCCCCAAAGCGGCACTCCAGCCACCAGCGTACACGAGAATACCAACAAAGATGCCACTAATGGCATTCAAGACCGGAAAGACCATCGAGAGCACAAACCCGCGGCGTACATTAACCACATAAGCCCGTTGGTTGGCCAAATCAAAACTTTCAAATATGCTGTGTTCCTGGCGAAAGTTCTTGGCAACTGCAATACCACTCACAGTTTCCTTGATGGTTGCATTAACATCTGCCATGGCTTGCATGCCACGTTTGGTCACAATCCGGGCCAGGTTTCGGAAAGCAATAGCAATTGCAAAAACGACCGGCATAAAAGCCAGCATCACCAAAAAAAGGCGCCATTCGGTTTGAACCAAAACGAAACCCAGGATCACAGTTTGAACAATTTGCGAAGCTACATCAGTAACAATAACCACCAGCTGTCCAAAATCATTTGTGTCACTCGTAATTCGGCTGACGATTCTGCCGGATGAAAATTGGTCGTAGAAAGAAAGGTCATGCTCGGCAGCTGCTGCAAACGCTTTTGTCCTCAAACCGAGAACGACATCCCCCACAGCCCGAACCGTCAGGCTGCGCCGCATCCAGTTCAGTCCCCAATTCAAGAAAGCGATGACCGTCATAACCAGTCCAACCAGGATTATTGCCTGGGGGGTTGGTTGGCTTTTCAGTAAATCCATGATTCGGCTGACGATCACCGGAAGTGCAGCACCCAGTGCCGCCATTAGCACCACCAGGATGACAATCGCAACCAGCCGGCTTTTTTGGGTTGAGAAATACGACACCATCCGTCGCACCAAATCCCGGTCCGTGTATTGGCGATCATATTTTTCGTTATTTAGTCCAGCAAAGAAACCCATTGATAGTTTTCCGTTTTAGTAAGCGTTTATTTGATTGATCTAATGATAGGAAATTTCTACTCAAAGCCATCAGCCTTGACCAAGCTAAGCCATGCTTCAACCGGCCTTACTCATGAAAGATACGTCCGTAAGCTTCAGATGTTTTCATAAGTTCGTCGTGCGAACCCATGGCCGCCACGCTACCTTTCCGGATCACAACAATTAGATCTGCCCAACGGATTTGACTCAAACGGTGTGTAATCAGCAAAGTTGTGCGCCCTTTGGCAGCCGCAGAAATGGCGTGCTGAATCTTGTCTTCAGTGGCAGAATCGATCGCGCTGGTAGAGTCATCCAGGATCAAAATACGAGGATCAGTGAGAAAAGCGCGGGCTAACGCCAATCGCTGACGTTGCCCACCCGAAAGCGTGGCTCCACGTTCGCCAATCACAGTTCCATAACCATTCTCAAATGTTTGGATAAATTCATGCGCCTGTGCGGCTGACGCAGCGGCCTCAACCACAGCCTGTGATACACCGGGTTTACCGAACGCGATGTTATCGCCAACCGAACGAGAGAATAAAAATATATCCTGCTCTATTGTCGAAATTTGAGAGCGCAATGACGCCAAATTCCAATCTCGCACATCCTTTCCATCTACCAGCACCTGACCCCCACGGATATCGTATGTTCGATTTACCAATTTTGCCAGAGACGTCTTGCCTGAACCGGTCTGACCAACAATGGCAACCGTCTGTCCAGGTTTTACCTTAAAAGAAACTCCTGCAAGAATGGGTTCTTCCGCGCCAGGGTAAGCAAAGGTAACATCACGAAACTCGATTTCACCTTCCATTTTTCCACTAAAACCATCCACATTCTGGTCGAGGTTATTTTCACGATTCATTAATTCAAGAATGCGGCGAGCACTGGACAATCCCATCGAAACCTGTGTATAGGCCCATGTCGATGTGAATGTCGGGAAATCAAGCATGCGAAGCAATCCAAAATAACCGATCACTTGCCCGGTATTGAGCAACCCCTGTCGAAATAAAAGCAGGGCATGCGTCAATCCAGCAGCGATAGCGATGCCATACAGCAGGAAGGCCACAAATCTTGCCTCGGTATCTCCCTGGCGAATAAATGCATCCCGCACCCGTTTTGCGTTTATCACAAAGCGCTCCACCTCAGAATTCTCCTGGGCGGCACCCTTGACTGTTTCCACCCCATCCAGTGACTCGGAAAGATGGGAATTCATGTCTCCAAATGACGCGCGTACTTCATCGGAGATTGGTTGTAAGTTTTTGAGATAACCGGCCAATGCAATAAAGTAAACAATCGCAAAAACTACCGGTGTCAACATCAAACTGGGATTGTAGGTTGGAGCAGCTACAATCGGCATCACGAGAAAAAAAGCTGATCCGATCACCAGGTTAATGCCCGGACTAAACATCAGGTTTACCTCGCGCACATCATTTGTAGCGCGGGCCATAGTATCCCCAACGGGTTGCAAATTATGAAATGTCATGCTTTTTCCAAGCAAGGATATGTACATTTCATCGCGAATTTCACGTTCCAGGCGCTGACCGAGTAATTCTGCACCGAAATTACGCCCAAGCTGAAGAACACCACGCAAAATCTGGGTACCTCCAATAATTAGTGCCAGCGGAAGTAATACACTTGTATCTGGTGCTGCTTTCAGCATCGCATTAAACGCATCCCCCACCAATAATGGGACCGCCGCAGCCAGGGCTGCATTACCAAATGCACCCACAATCAACAAGATAATAATCCCCCAATGTTGAGTGGCATGCGATGCGATCCAGCGAACAGCACCGGATCTGTCAAAAATTGGACGTCTAATTGTAAATTCAGCAGGGGAAGGGAAACCTGTCATTTTTTCCTGATTCTATTATTTTGGTTGAGAAATGATTGTACCCCATTTCTTTTAACGGACAAAATTACAGGACAGCCTGGTTTTTCGGGCAAGCGTGGCAATTTTTACATAAGTTGGTGCAAAAATTGCCATGCTTGGTCTATTACAATTTCAGAATTGCGCAGAATTTACCCGATTAGCTCCAGACTTAACTGCCAGAGCCTTCCGGCGGCTTCAGCATCGTAAGATAGTGGCTCAGATTTTATTTCTTTATAGTCTACAAAATACCTGCCAGTGACATTTTCAACCTTGGGAGAAGAAGCCAGGTAAATACTTGTTTGGGCACCATCTTCCACTTTTTTCTGAAATAGACGTAATAAACCCAAGGCCGCCTTCATTAAACCGCCATTGTTTTTTGCAAAACCGGTGTCCACAAAGCCCGGGTGCAGCGCATTGCTGGTTACGTTTGTTCCTTCCAATTTTCGCGATAACTCATAAGTAAACAAAATATTTGCCAGTTTGGATTGCGAATAAGCTCCAAAACCGGTGTATCCATGGGTTAAATTAATATCATCAAAGTTGATTTTTCCACCACGATGCGCGCCGGAAGAAACATTTACTACACGTGCATGCTTGCTGGCCTTCAAAGCCTCCAATAAAAGCCAGGTCAGGTGAAAGTAGTTTAAGTGATTGAGCGCAAATGTCATCTCGATTCCATCTTCGGAGAGTTGCCTGGACATAATCATGGCTCCGGCGTTATTCAGCAAGACATCCAGGTGGGAATGGTTTTGCAAAAATGCCGCGGCTGCTCGCCTGACTCCGGTTTTGGTTGAAAGATCCGCAGCAATAAAATCCACTTGCTGATTTCGGGTTTCATTTTTAATTTGCCTGACGGCTTCCTCACACTTTTCAGAACTCCGACTGACAATCACGATTTGAGCCCCCATTCGCGCCAATTCGCGAGCTGCTACAAACCCAATTCCACTGGTTGCTCCGGTTACCAATATTGTTTTTTCTTGCAATAATTGCTCCATTTCTCTCCTTTCAAGGTTATTTCATACGTTTTGTAAATATGCACAGGTCATCGCCATCCGCATATAAATCTCGCAGCGTAGCTTCATGCTGATAACCACACGATAAATAAAAAGAGCGCGTTCCAGCATATTTTTCTGTGCCCGATGTTTCAATAACAAGAATGCGCCCGTTCTTTTCTCTTACGATCCTTTCAGCCACATCAATTAGCCTGCGACCGATCCCATGCCGTTGAGCCGATAGATCAACCACGATCCAATACAGATCATAAACCCGATCAGTCAGCCCACGTGGACCAACACACACATATCCCAGAACCCGATCGCCATCCTTGTCTACGTAAAAAGTGTAACCACTTGTATCTGGTCCTAATTGCAAATGTTGCTGCCAGATATCATATACACACTGCACTTCTTCAGCATTGAACATACCAGTTTTGGCTGTAATCTCATAAACCTGAGGGCCATCCTGGGGGGTTGCCACCTCGATCATTTTATACTCCTTCAGAGAATTTTCGTTTAATCCACAGCAATTGCACCTTGCATTCAACTATTAATAGGGCTGCTCAGGCTGCCCTGTAAAGCTGCAAATGGCAATGCCTGACGTTGATTACCTTGCCGACCAGTATTCCACGTAATCACCAGTTCCAGCCTGGCCCGGGTCAAGCCCACATACAATAAACGCAAACGTTCCCTGACGTAATCCAATCGGGCGGTCTGAGTGGCCTGTCCTTCAGGGATCCACATATATTCATCCACGGACAAAGCGTTTTGCAGCTGAGCAAGCGCCTCAGCTTCCAGGTTTAACCCGCCTCGCGCAAACCATTTCTCAGACAAATACGAATCACCGGGTTCGCCAGAGGGAAAATCATAATTATTCACTGACATTAAGTAAACCTTATCCCATTCCAAACCTTTGGCTTTATGCATGGTGCAAACCACAACTTTGCCTCGATATTTTTCGGGATTAAAACCTGAATCATCACTGCTAAACCCCAAAAACCGGCGTTCATTACGGGCTACCACACCTAATTCGGCCGTCAACTCAGGTAGTCGCCAATCGCCATGGTCATTTGATGCCTGGCGCAGCACCAGCGCCAATTTATGCGCCAAAGCCAGATCGGCGGGCTCATTGAACAGGTCCTGGGCCAGGGTTAAAATCATCTGGTCAATTGGCAACAGTGCGGTACCCTGCCAACGTCGGACCATGTTCCTGAAAGTTTCTAACTCAACTGCCACTTCATCCGGTTCACTCGACCTCAATTCAGACAACCAGTCTTTACCAAAATGGGGCGCGAGGAAAGACTCGACCTGGTTACACTTGCGAATCAACTCTGTCAAATGATTGTAAAAATCAGTTGATCCATCCAACTCCCGCCAGGCCCGACGCCAGACCTGATAGGCGCGGGCTAATTTGGATGAAGATGAAGGATCCGCCAGGTAAGTAACCACGTTCGCCAGCGCTCCAGCGGCAGCCCTGGTTACAGTGGTACTGGAAAGGTATTCAACATATTCCAAATGATTTTCTTTAAGCCGGGTGATCAAATCCACGCCACGTTTATTGGTCGATACGAGCACCGCCACAGTTTTGTCCTGATTTTCAGGCAGCCATTTTTCGAGCGATTTGACCACAGCCAAAACCTCTTCATCTGGAGTATATTTTTTACCGACCAGATGGATCCCGTCCGGATTCTCGAGTGGATTGGGCTGCGGATCACCAAACTCAGTCGGCAGAATATACGGGGTGGTTAATGCGTCCTGACAGCGGGTCTGAGGATGCTCAGCGGTAACCCAATCGATCAAATTATTGGCAAGCCTGATGATGGCTGGCTGGGAGCGGCCAGATACAGGCAAGTCCTGTTGGATGTCCGCGTTTGCAATGAATTTCAGCAAATATTCGGGTTTTGCCGTGGTAAAGGTTTCAAAGATGGCCTGGTTCGGGTCCCCGACCCTGACCCAATTTCCCGTCGACAATTTGCCCAATATTTGTTCCTGCAGAGCGCTGGAATCCTGGGCCTCATCTTCCAATATGAATGGGAATTGTTCCTGCAAACGCTCCAACATTTCAGGTGAAACAGTGAGAGCATCCAATGCCAACCGGATCAGATCATCAAAATCTACTGCCCCGCGATAGGTGAGGGCGCGTTGATAGTTTGTGTAAATATCCCACCCAAGTTCGGCCAGCGGCAGCTCTGGAGAAGCATCCAGCCGGATACGCAAACTTTCAGGGGTTTGACGATGGTCTTTTGCTGAACGAATAAATGCAGTCGCAAGACTGTTAACAAGGTCGGGTAGTTTTTCACGCCGGATCCAATCTTTTTTGCCATCATCAAGGCCGGGATCCAGCAAAATATCCAATTCGTAGGGATGAGATGAAAGCCAGGCATTCACGGCCTCTTTGCGAATAAATTCAGCCTCCCGCTCGTCAATGATCGCAAATCGATTATCCAGTCCTACAAGGGATGGATTTTCACGCACAATATCATGTGCCAGGCCATGCAAAGTACGCACTCGATAACCAATGTGAGGAATTAACCCGCTCGCCTGAATAAAATTTCCAATACGCGTGGAAAAATTATCTACTGCTGAATTAACTAACGTCACAATCAGCACTTCCTGATCCACGCCAAGCACACCCGATCCAATGATCTGGGCTGCCAGGGCACTCAGAATATGTGTTTTCCCACTGCCAGGTACCGCTGAAATGCCCAGAGTTCCGCCATGATAATCTAAAATTTTCGATTGGGATGGGCGAGGGGTAAAGGAAAGCTTCATTTTAGTTGACCGTTTTGAGTTTTCTCTGGTTGATTTTGTATACAGTTTACCCTATAATAATAACTCAAGAAAAAATGCCCGTCATCTAATTATTTAGCCCTGGAGGTTTTCGTGGTCAGTTCAAAATCGCTCACCGGTTTCCCTTTATTCAAGGATGTTTCACCAGATGTTTTGGAAAAGATTGCCAATTTCAGTGAAGAACACGATTTTGGTCTGGGACAAATTATATTTCGGGAAGGCGAAAAAGCGGACAAACTCCACTTCCTGGTCTCCGGAAGTGTGGCCCTGCGTGTCAATATTATGACCAAACCCGATAGTATCACGGTCTCTTTCGTATCAAAATCGAATGAATGTTTCGGTTGGTCTGGGCTTGTCTCCCCACATTATTACACTGCAACTGCATACTGCGAGGAATCATGTAAAATCATGACAGTATCAGGTGACGACCTGTTAACTGTCCTGGCTGCCAATCCTGAATCTGGTTTTATCGTGATGCACCGGATTGCGAATCTCGTCTCCGATCGCCTGCGCAACAGTCGCCAGGCTTTGCTAAAAACCCTCTAAAGAATGAACCACATCGTAAATCCAAAAGACCCACCTGGAAAGATGGGTCTTTTGGATTTACGATGAACTACAAACACCGCAGGTAATCCCGGTTCAGGGTAGATAAATCAAGAAAACGAAATTTTTTCACTTTCAACTTTTGATGTACGAAATTGCCTTCTGAGTATTACAAACAATATAAGAATCTCGATGGGTAGCGCAACGAACAGGATCGCATTCCAATTTTGGCCAAATATATGCAATTGAAAATTCGTATTAAACAAAAATGGTCCGTATGAAATGACTGAAACAATCTGACTCAAGATTGGTAAAAACCACAATTCTGGACAAAAAAAAGCTACCACAAGCGAAAATAAATCCTGAGGGTAAAAGTAGCGCTGGTGCATACGTGGCAAAATAAATGGAACAATTGCCACCGCACCCAGGGCGGTAATCAATAAGGCGGCCGGGCCATCTTTTTCAATTTTTTTCCAGGAAAAGAAAATCCAGACCGATAAAATAATTGCAGCAAGAATGATTGTGACCAGGGTTAATGGATTGGTTAATGGAATTACACCTTGCAATGGCAGGTACATGGTGGGTGTGGTGGATGACCACTTTGGGAATTTATCGGCCTGATGAGCATAAATGGTTAAGACATCCAGCCAATCCCGTCCCGCTAGAATGGTCGGAAGAGCAAATAAAACATAAAACACTGGAATAAATAAATACGACAACCAGGGTATTTTCTTTCTGAGTGTATAGACAGCCAGAAATGGAAGTAGGAATATCGCCTGAAGTTTAAAAACGAACGCCAGGGAGAAATAAAAGAGAGCCCAGTTAGGTCTCTCAATCATAAGATAATAAAGACAGGCCAGCAGAAAAGAGGTATAGATCGAATCACACTGACCCCAATAAGAACTATTTAACACTACGGTTGGTAACGTAAAGGCCAGAACTGCCGCCAATAAAGGGATACGGGTTTTTGGATATTTCAGCCAGGTTATTTTATAAATGAAAAATGCGCTTATAACATCAAACCCGATCGAAATCAGTTTAATTAATGTCACCCTACTCACCACACCATCAACCAAAGTTAGCAGCCAAAGCAAATAAAGGTAGGCAGGAGTATAAAGTGCAAAATTTTCTTTAAATGCGTTCGCAAAACCTCGTTTTAAAATAAATCCATACCAATCGAATAAACCTGCCTGCATATCAAGCGAAATAAGCGGCAGACTCAGACGGCGAACTACCAGAGAAAGCACTATGATCGTTCCGATCAAGTATGGGGAAAAAAGTAAATCCTGTAATCTTTTTCGCATTTTCCAAGACCTTCTCACGCTGAAATCTACTGCTTCAAATTGTACCTCAGCCCTGCAAACCATCGCAAGCCCGATAAATCGGTTATGTCATACTCAGTATGGTTTTTTCGCAAGAGTTTTGGATGATATTCATTCAAATTGAGAAATATGTATCGGGGATCAAGAAAAAAAGGTCAGCTTCATAAAATATTTAATGCGGTTATTTGCCAGACTGGCAACAATATTTTTCTAAACACCAATTTATGGAGAAATTGTTAATATCTTGTCAAGGATTGTGCAGAAACTGCCACAATGGTCATTGATTCTGTTACACTTTAAATAATAATAAGTGTTTCACAGCAATGGGAAATATAATCAACTTGCAACTTGCAATTTGTGAGACTAATTTTTTAAAACCATATTAAATGGTTTTATACAAACCTGGCGAGAATTTTATCCACACAGCCAGAAGGTTTACAGGAAAGAATAACCATGAGAATCCTGATCGCTGGGACAGTTCACTACCCTGCCATGAATGGGCAGGCCGTCTTTACCCAAAATCTTGCCGAAGGATTGGCAAAACGTGGCAACGAAGTACTTTCAATTTTTCCATCTGAAACAGGTCGGGCATACCATACCGAGCTTAATGGTGTTGAAATTGAGGCGCTAAGATCGTCAAACCTGAACATGATCCATTCAGACGCATATTTTTCTCTATTTTCCGAAAGCGCCATCCGAAAAATCATTCAAACTTTCCAACCAGACATTGTCCATGTTCAGGATCATTTCCCATTAAGCCAGGATGTTGTCCAGGTTGCTCGTCAAATGGGTAAGCGCCTGATTGGCACCAACCATTTCATGCCGGAGAACCTCGCGGCATATATTCCTCTATTCTCGAATTTAAAGCCACTATATAACCACGTCATGTGGACCTGGATGTTACGTGTTTACAACCGCTTGGATGTGGTTACTGCCCAGTCCAAAGCTTCTGCAACCCTTATGCAAGAAAAAGGACTGCGAATTCCGGTTTTCCCTGCTTCTTGTGGCATCGACTTAAATCGTTTTCACCCGGATCACCGGGTGGATCGCGCTGATATTCGTTACCGCTATGGGTTGGACCCCAACCGGATAATTTTTCTTTTTGTGGGTCGCGTGGATCATGAAAAGCGCCTGGACGTTTTACTACGTGCAATAAAAATCCTCGACCGAGATGATATTCAGCTCGCAATCGCCGGGCATGGAGCTGCCCAGGAAAACTTGCGCAGTCTGGCTGGAGAACTTGAACTGGGTGACCGGATCCATTTTACTGGCTATGTACCAGCAAGGGATTTAGCTGCATTGTTAAACAGCGTCGATGTTTTTACCATGCCGAGCGAGGCT
>CAZLJB010000081.1:0-7128 GCA_964559195.1 uncultured Anaerolinea sp.
CAGGAAGCGGGTCAGACCACCGGCGCCTTCCGCAAAGGCATAATAGACATGATGCCAATCATCTTGAAAATACTCCAGCCTGGAAAGCAGGATGCCAAAGCTGAAGAAACAGGTGACAAACAGCAACCCGGGCCCGGCCCAGGCAGGCAGGCTGTCAGCTTGAAATTTGGTTTTAATACGATCTGTTAGTTTACTCATCCTGATCTGGTTCCTGCCGGTCAGCCTTTACCTGTTTGCGACAGGCCTGGTTTTACTACAAATCTGGTTTTTTGGATAAACGTATTGACTCGGAGTGGTTCGCCATGCTTGAAAATATTGTCTAAGAATAGTAGATGTGCGTTATTTTATTGGTTGCTGAGTATTATCGTTCTCCAGAAAAGTCTTTCCTTCCCACCCGGAACCCCCATGTCTTCCATACGGAGGTCTGCGGCTGTTTTGCAGCTTCGGGCGTCGGATGTTTAGCCTGCAAGTGGCATTTAATGACATGTCAAGATGGATCACGCGGGCTGGTTTTGAAAAGCGCTGGCGTGGTTACTTATTATACCGAATAGGCTGGACATCCCGCTCGTTTATTTGATCCGGGGCGGTACCTCTTGGGTAATAAAAGGTCTGGCGCAGCTGCCAGTTCCACTCCAGTGATTGGCGGTAGCCCAGATAGGTACCCCGGAATTGATTCCAGCGAAACCAGAAAATGCTGACCAAACTTTTTGACAGAACTTTTTTACGGTTGGCATGCCACAGATCATTAGCAATGTTGCTGCTGACCATGCGGGCGAAATCATACAGGCTGAAGTGAGCTTCGGGATAGATCTGTTTGAAGGCCATGGCTTCGCGCCGGTAGCGGTTAAAGACAGCCCTGGGGGTTTCTTGATGGATGTGGATGATTTCCGCGGCGGGTATGTAAGCAAGGCGGTAATTCTGGCCCAGCAGCCATTTGGCCCAGGCCAGGTCTTCCAGGCCGGTCAGGGTTTCGTCATAAGGATGATTCAGCCATAAAGATTTGCGGATGGCAGCGTTGGCGTTGTTGCAAAAGGGATGGGATTGGTTCAAATCTGGTTGTTCCGGAAACCAGCGCGCAAAAATTTCGTGTTCCGAAAATTTTGTTGCCGGCAAATCAGTAAACCGGGGCTGGCGGGGAGTGCCGCGCTGTTTACCATAGACCAGGCCGGTGGTTGGGTTGCTGAAGGGCTCCAGCAGGCGCTCGAGCCAATCCGGGTAAACCGGATAAACGTGGGCGCTGGCAATCACCACCAGCTCATGGGTTGCGGCTGCCAGCCCGAGATTGAGCGAGCGGCCAAAGGTGAAGTCCTGCGGTTTGATCTGGATGATTTGGGCACCGTACGATTTTGCAATGGCCAGCGTGTTATCGCTTGAACCAGAGTCGACCAGGATGATTTCGAGATCCCGGATAGTTTGCTGGTTAATCCCCTCCAACAAGCGACTAATATGCCTGCCTTCGTTAAATGCACGGATGACGATGGAACAATCCATAGGAATTGATTAATATGGCTGGCTGGCAGCCCGGCCGCTTGGGTTGATGCCCTTTGGTCAGGCTGTGGCGCTACCAATTATTGTCCTTTTCATATCCCAACTGTACCAAGAGCTCCCCGGCGACTTCTTTGAATATTTTTTTATGCTCGTCTTTAAAATATTTTTTCCAATCACCCGTTTTCCCTGCTCGGAAGGTGGGTGAGCGTTTTGGATCGATATTATTTTCGAGCGCGTCGATAATCTGCTCGCGCGAAGCCGCCAGGGTATCGACACGCTTTAAAAAGTGATCAGCCACCTGTCCGATGGTTGCATGGCGGTTGTGAATAAAATCTTCGAAGCGTAAGACCAGCACCTGTGGGCGATCCATCCAGCCACGATAAAGTTCAAAACGGCTGGCGATATCTGGGAACTCGATCTGGGTTTCGGGCCGGCCGAGAATGCTGATTTTGAGGCGTTCATCAAAGTTTTTCAAATTCTGATTGTAATACTTGTAATGGGCGTGCCCGGGTGCCATTTCTGTAATGTAGAAAACATGCGAGACGACGATATCGCGCGGATCGCGGAAAATAATAAAGGGGATGAATTTGGGTGTGCAAACGGCATCGACGACTTCAGGCCAGGCCAAAAGATGGGTGCCGGTCACATCCAGGGGGCGCAGGGCGTTGACGTAGGCCATAGCTTCCTGAACCGTGCGTTTTTGGCCGGTTACGCCATCATACGAGAAAAAAGGCAGCGCAACATGTGGTGAAAAGGGCGAGATCTTTGAGAAACCCATCAAGACCTGGTCCAGCAGGTGGGAACCGCTTTTGGGAAACGAATTTGCCATGAGCACCGGCCAACCACCCGCCGGGGTTTTTAGGCCTGCGAATTTGGCACGCTGCAGCAGCGCTTCCGCCCGATAAATGGGCAGGCGCAGGCTATTCCGCAGGTTGGAGGGGATGAAGGCAGTCAATCGTTTTTTCATGTTGTTTTTATTGGCCAGGCGGCCCGCTTTGAAAAATTTAAGTTTATCCTACTTTTTAACCTTCAGGCTACTGTTCGGGCATTTCAGGGTTTTCGGCCAACAGAAAGTCGCCGTTTTCGAGCAGGCCTTTGGTGACGGTCTGGATGGCCGGGGATTCAAGCAAGCGGCCAGGCTCAAACTTCTTCAGGCGCGCGTGGGTGGTGCGGACGCCCGGATCCAAGAATTCTCCAAAAGGCAGCGAGGTGCGGAACAATTGGTAATAGAGGAAGCGGCGCGCGTGGCGGCTAAAATCTGTGGGTATTTGAATTGTATCAGCAGCCAGGAAAGTTTCGAGCGTGCTGGCATATTCTGCCTGGGTCTGGGGAAAAAAGACGGTCGGGTATTGGGTGAAACGTGCCCGGCCGGCGCATAATACAGCGGCGCCCAGGATGGAGGCTTCCAATCCAATGGTTGAGTTGTAGATCAGCACAAATTTGGAACGGGCGATCAGTTCGTAGGAACTTAAGTGCTCGCTGGGCGGGACGAAGATGATGTTTGGGAGTTGGGTGGCGCTGCGGCTTTGCACCCAGCCTGCCACCGTTTCCAGGCTGGATTTGCGGACGCGGGTTTCATCCGGATGAGCGCGGATCACAAACAGGCTCTCGGGGTGCTGGCGGGCGGTCTCCAGCAGGAGGTTGAGCCAGGCGAACATGTCTGAGAAAAGGGTGTTGGCGTGCGGCTGGCTGGTATCAAAGATCACGTTAGTAAAAACCGGGATGATTTGTTTGAACTGGGCGGCTTTTGCCAGAAACTCGTTGTCCAGGCCCTGCATGGCGGGCCAAAACTTCACCCCGGCCATGCTGAAGTTGCCCTGGAAGCGTTTTTCCAGGTAGGCGTCCAGCCGGGCGTTTTGGGCAGGATTGAGCTCAAAGGATGCAGGAATATGGATTGGGTAGGCGGTTGATTCCCCTTCGGTAAAGAAACCTGTCACCGGTTGGAGCCCCACCTCGTGGCTGATCACGCGCAGGCCTTTTTGCCTGGCGACCCATTTGACCGTGGCTTCCGGATAAAACTGGCCGTTAAATACCACCACACTTTGAGGGTTGGTGGTATTCAGTAATTTCTCGAAATGGAGCGCGATATTCCAGGCCGAAATGATGTACTCGCGCAAGAAGAATTTGGTCGAGTCATCCTCAATCAGGTTGTGCCGCCGTAAAATCCAGCGTAAACCTGGCAGAACCAGCGCTCCGAGCGGGGTATTTTTCCATTCAAAGCCCATCAGTTCTTCAAGGGTCAGGTCTGTCAGAGTGCTTTCAAGCTGCGGGTCGCGATCAAAGCTGAACCAGCTGACATTGGCGCCGGTATAGAGCGTGTTGGCCTGGTAAACGCAGGAACGGCAGGGGGGTTGTTGAGATGGCTGGTCGCGGTTTGTGCCGAGCACGCAGCGGCTCATGCCGTGTTTGCAGGCAAAAAACAGCACGGGAATGCCCTGCAGGCGCAAGCCCCAGGAAGTTAATAGATGAAAAGCGCTGTTCCAGGATAGATCATCCAGGCCGCTGGAGGCCTTGAAAAAAATGATTGGGCGTGATTTGCTTTGCAAATCGTCTGAGGCTGGCTGTGGGGCAATCTGCGCCACTTTGAGCGCCATCCGGAAAATTTGCCAGTTGTTTAGATGGCGATTAATGCGACGCTGGAGGTATTGGGTATATATGTTTTTAAGCATTGGAAGGTTATTCTATCAGGGATAAATGGGGGCCCGGGGATTTTGCAGGGATGGATATAAACGGTGGTTCTGATGATGCCGGATGAGTAAGGCTGATACAGCCTGACCAACAGGTGGCTGTTGGACGGATTGGAATTTCCCAGAAATTTTTAGTGGTTCTGGCAGAATTCAATTACCGCCTGGCTGACTATTTCGACAGAATCTTCACTCATCTCCGGATAAAGCGGCAGCGAAAGTATTTGTTGGGCTGCCATCTCAGTGATGGGCAGGTCTCCCTGGTTGATCCCAAGATTCTTGTAGGCTGGTTGCAGGTGGATGGGAACCGGATAATGAATCAGGCTGGCAATTTTTTTCTCAGAAAGAAAGGCCTTCAGTTCATCCCGGTGGGAATGACGAATAACATATTGATGATAGACGTGTTCTGTGTCGACAGGCTGGCAGGGTAAAATGACCCCGCTGTTCCTTAAAAAATTATCATATAACCCGGCAAGCTTCTGGCGCCGGGTATTCCATTCATCCAGGCGGTTGAGTTTGACACGCAGGATGGCAGCCTGCAAATCATCCAGGCGGGTATTCATGCCTTTGAAGCTGCTGATATAACGCTCAACCCATCCATATTGACGCAGCGTACGCGCCCGTTCAGCCAGAGATGAATCATTTGTGACAAGTGCGCCTCCATCCCCATAGCCACCCAGATTCTTGGTGGGATAAAAGCTGAAAGCGGCCATGTCTCCCCATGAACCGACTCGTTTACCCTTAAGCATGGCACCATGTGCCTGGGCGCAATCTTCAATGACGACAATGTTTTTCGCATGTGCGGTTGTGATGATTGGATTGAGATCGGCCGGGCAGCCGTATAAATGGACAGGAATGACGGCTCGGGTTCTGGGCGAAATTGCAGATTCGACTTGTTCGGGGTTGATGGTGAACCGTAACGGGTCAATATCCACCAATACGGGTTTTGCGCCAGCTAATTCTATAGCTGCCACAGTGGCTACCGCAGTATGGGAAACGGTGATGACTTCGTCCCCAGGGCCGATCCCACAGGTGAGCAGCGCCAGATGCAAAGCCTCTGTGCCTGAGCCGACTCCTATCCCAAAGGAAACGCCACAATAGGATGCAAATTCCTTTTCAAAGGCAGTTACGGATTCGCCCAGAATGAAAACTCCGTTTTCCAATACAAAAGCGATCGCTGTGTCAATTTCCGTGCGTATGCTTTGGTATTGATTTTTCAGGTCAAGCGGGGGAATTTCATGCATGGGTCACCAATAGTGTTCGTGAAATTGTTGGTAGTAGGCCAGCGTGGTTTTCAATCCGTCACGCAAGGGAGTGATGGGTTGCCAGCCAAGCTCAGTATGAATTTTAGTGTAATCACCAATATAATCGCCAATGTCAATCCGTTTTCGATCTGCAGGAAAATCAATTAATTGGTAAGCCCCCGACCCGTTAATTTCGATCATTAATTGTGCAAGGTCAAGTAAACTGATCGGTTCAATGCCACCCAGATTGTAAATTTGTCCATCAGAGCATGGATCGGCAGCGGATAATAGCAACGCGTTTACTACGTCATCAATATAATTAAAATCTCGAATTTGTTTCCCGTCTCCAAAAATTTGGAGTTCCTGCGCCTCGACCATTTTTTGGAACCATAGCCCTATGAAGGTTAATTTGCCGTCTTTTGCCCACATCCGAGGTCCGAAAACATTGGTCATGCGCAGGCTGGTTGTTCGCAAGCCAAAGGCGCGATGAAAAAGTATGTGATACCACTCTCCGGCCAATTTGCTAATTCCATTAAAGTCGACTGGTTCGATTGGATGTTTCTCATCTACGGGCAGGTAATGAGGCCTGCCGTAGATCTGACGAGTGCCAGCATAAACAATTTTTATTCCGGGGTTGATCTTTTTGCACAATTCAAGCAGCGCAAGGTGGCTGGAGCAATTAAGTTCAAGATCCTGACCAGGATCTTGCATGCTGCCAAGATGGCTCACCTGACCGGCCATATTAAATAGATAATCCTGGTCGCGAATGAGTTCACTCATGAGCGACCGGTCACGGGTATCGGCGATAATAACCTTTACCCGGTTTCTAAAGTCGTTGATATTAAAGATGTTGCCGCCAGATTCGGGTACCAGAAAATCAATCAAGCTGACATCGGCTCCGAGCTCGACCAGGTGGCGTGCAAGATTGCTACCGATGAATCCCAATCCACCAGTGATGATGATACGCTTTCCTGAAAAGGAGGCCTGGAAATCAATACTCATATTGTTTTTTGGGCCTGTACGCCTTCTTTTAGAATAACCAACTTCCACCACAGGCGTGTCAGGTGTAAAAATGTTACCCAGACACGCCGAAAGTTGAAAAACTGAGAAATTCCGTATTGTCGATGGTAATGACTGACTGGCACCTCAGCGAATTGATAACCAGCGTCCTGGAACTTCTTGACCATCTCCAGGCAAATTGTGCCACTTTCACTTTCAAGCTGAACATCATCAAATATTTTTCGTCTGATCAGCCGGAAATCGCAATCTACATCCCTTAACTTGAACCCGAAAGCTAGCTTTACAAAGTGATGGTAGATCTTACCAATTATTTTTCGTTCGAGCGGATCGTTACGCGAGATTTTATAGCCATTAACCACATCAATGTTCTCCTGCAAACCATTAACCAGGTTTACCAGTTCCATGGGGTTATATTGCGCATCCCCATCTGTGTAGAAAACCCAGTCTTTTGTAGCTGTAGAAAAGCCAGTGCGAAGTGTTGCGCCATAGCCACGATTGTGTGGGTGATGGATCACGCGTAATTCGGGATATCTCAAAGCCATTTCATCCAGAACCTTGGCAGTGTGATCGCTGCTGCCGTCATTTGTGACAATAATTTCATAATCGTCAGTGACTTGCCGGAGTGCCATCAAAGCGGTTAGAACCATGCTCGGGATGGTCCCGGCATCATTATAGGCCGGGAAAACAGCGCT
>CAZLJB010000081.1:7228-9953 GCA_964559195.1 uncultured Anaerolinea sp.
GCCTTCACTCGCTTTATTTCTGACGATTATTGCTCCACATATTTTGTGAAGAAGCTGGGTTTTTTGCGGGATATCTGGTATTGGTATACCACTTCTCAAGGTCGTTATTCAGAATTTGCGACTGATAGTGTGTTGGTCTGGACCGGAACGCGTGGAATTGGCATCATTCCTGCGAGTGCAATCGCGATCTGGGCCCTCGCCCTGATTGCGTTAATATTTGGTATTCAACCAAAATCCAGGGCGTTCAAATCAAGGTTGGTTGATGCCATTTGTTTGGGGTGTGTTTTATTATTTGTGATGCTCCTGCTTGCTCCAAATATTCAACAATCCCTTTATTGGTGGAGCGGACTTGCCACGCATACTTTACCGGTGATCGTTTTCACCATCTATATTGCTTTTTATCAATGGGTGAGAGTTCAGCGACAAGATCTGCGGATTGTCGTAATTACCTCGCTTGCGGGGTTTTGTATTGCCATCCTGAATGGTGGTTTCAGCGAAACTTTTACCGCTGCCCAGATAGCGTTGTTGATATTCTGGTTGGCCTGGTTATTCCTGAGAAAGGAATTGGATTTCCGACACCCTGGCCCGGCTTACCTGGCAAGCGGGTTGGCTGGGGCGCTGGTTGCGCTTACGATTGCCATTATTTCACCCGGGAATGCTGCTCGCCAATCTTATTTCCCGTCCAATTCTGGTATCCTGGCTATCCTGCAGATATCTTTTTCCGGTTATTTTGCGCTTCTCAGGGATATTTTCATCACTCCTGAAAAAATAATTGGATTATTGGGAGCCTTGGTTGCGTCTATCTGGTTCGGGAAACAAATCCAACCAGAGCGAAATATTAAAAATTGGGAGCCCGCTGCTGTGTTCGTGACGGGTTTTATTATTTTAACTTATGCATGTTTTACACCAGCGGCTTACGGTATGAGCGATGCGCCTCCGCCGCGTGCGCAAATTATTCCCATATTATTTTTAACTTTCGGTGCGCTGAGCGCTGGCTTTTTGTGGGGACAAAAGCTCTGGTCTGTCTCCCAGCTTTCTGCAGGGACGGTTCGGGATAATTTCGGACTGCTTGCAATTGCGGTTGTGTTATTAATGACAGCAGCTGGCATCAATGGAAAACATCTTTATGATTCGAGTGCCGTTTATATAAAATATGCGCGAGCGTGGGATCAAAATGAGCAAAAGATTTATGATGCAATTAACACAGGGCAGGAAACAGTCATCATTCATTCTGTGCGAAATTGGGCCGGGCTCAATGACCCTGGCGATAACCCCAAATTTTATGTCAATTACTGTATGAGCAAATATTACAATATCAATATTCTGGCGGATAATACCGGTATGCAGGAACCTGAACCATAATATTATCATCCCGGACAGGCGCAACCTGCGAACAGTCTGGGGGTTGAGATGCGTGCCATCTGATTCGAGCCAGACGGGTCATTTTGATCAGTCTATTTTCCTTCCAGAAATTTATCAATGCGCTGCCTGATGAAGGTAAAGTGCACCAGAAGCCGTTCGCGCGTCAGGTTTCGATCACGGAGCCGGATGGCATCCAGGATAGCGTGGTGAAAACGCAGTACTTCTTGCGGGTCGGTGTCGTGAGTGATTTTGCTATCCAGGCTGGTGAAGGAGACCCAGAATGCTGAGAAGAGTTTCATCATGGTCTGGTTGTTCAGAACCCCGTAAATGATCTGGTGAAACGATTCGTCGAGATCGGAATATTCTTCCCCGGCCAGAACCCGTCCATCCCATTCGCCAAGAATGGCCTCCAGCTTGGCGATATCCTGATCGCTAAGGTGCTCAACCGCATCACCGATGACGGCGCCTTCGAGCCAGCTGCGAATTTGCAGTAGTTCAGCCAGCGTGTTCGGGTCAAATTGCATGCCGAAAATAAAGGCTTCCAGCATCGGATCGAAATTTAATTCCCTGACGTACAAGCCATCCCCCTGCCGGACAGCCACGATTCCCACAGATTGTAATGATTTGACTGCCTCCCTGACCGAACTCCGGCCAACGCCCAAATCCTCTACCAATTGACCTTCAGATGGGAGTGCATCGCCTGGCCTGAGGTTATGGTCCAGGATATATTGTTTTATATAGTCGCGAATGGCTTTGTAGAGGGCTGGTCCCCGCAAGGATTGTTTCATCTTTCGCTCCATAACGGTGAATAAAGGTTTATTTGGCTGGTATCTTGTGCCCGGGAGCTGTGAGCGGGATGCGTTGAAAACTGTGTGTCTTGAAGAAGCACGAAAATTGAGGCCAAAGTAATGTTACCACAGGAAGTTATGGATAACAGGCCTGGGCGGTTATTCTAATTTGAACTGAAATATACGAAAGGGAAAAAATTTGGGTGATTGTTAGGGTAGATGTGTACAACTTGTTCCGTTTGACACAGAAGTGCACCTACGAGTAAATCCACCCAGGCGTTTCGCCGTGGAAAATGTCACAAAAAAAATGGCTGTTGACAAGCTGGAAAAAATTCTTTACAATAGCTTTGAAGATAAGATGTCTGATGTCTTACATCCGATATCGTAATCTAACTTTCTGCTTGTTTTCGTCCTGTCAATCCTGTACCCAAACCAGTCCCTAAGGAGGCAGTCATCGCTCGAATAAAGCTAAAATGATCGTTTCGTTACGTGGTAAACCTGGATTTCATTGAATTTCACCAAGGAGAAAAAGATGAAAAAACTTGCCTTTTTGCTGACTGTACTGACTATTTTGA
>CAZLJB010000082.1:0-9699 GCA_964559195.1 uncultured Anaerolinea sp.
GACTGGAGTTCAGACGTGTGCTCTTCCGATCTCCACTGGCACCCTGATTCTTGATGAACTGTAACATACAAACTCGTTTTTCCCAGCCCGCTGCGCGCAGCAACAGGCCCAGTGCTGCCGTGGTTTTTCCTTTGCCATTGCCCGTATTTACAATTATCAGACCTTTTGAAATTGTTTCCGCCATCATATTTCCTGTAATCCAGATGAAAGTCTATCTCCAGGTGCCGTATCTGAAATTTTAAACAAAAAACCCCGCCATGCGGCAGGGAAAATTATTAATACGGGTCAATACTGATCCCAGCACCTTTCCGCGAGGTTGAAGGACAGACCGGCAGGGTGGGCGACCTGGCTTGTTTGATCCCAAAAACGAGAGCAAACTTACAGTTGCGCGACAGCACCGGACTGAATTCACTGAAATAGTAAACTGCACCGGTATCGCCATTAAACTTTCTCATCCGGGAGAAAAGTACCCTGGCCGAATATTAATTTCTTAATGTTCAAAAAATCGTACCATTATCATACTGCAAAACCAGTGCCGTCGTGTCATTGATTTGTAAGGGTTTTATCTGCTTTTTATCACCGAATGAAAAAAGAGCAACTTCGTTCGCT
Source organism: uncultured Anaerolinea sp. (assembly GCA_964559195.1). Lineage (GTDB taxonomy): Bacteria > Chloroflexota > Anaerolineae > Anaerolineales > Villigracilaceae > UBA5195. The sequence goes on from CAZLJB010000082.1 coordinate 610, forward strand.
GCATTTACTCAGCCTGCCTGGGTCACGACTGCAAGTTTTTTCTGAGAATTATTACCAGCCAGGTAAGCCAGAAGCATGCCCGCCCCAAACAGGACGATGTTTAATGCAAAGGGAAGGTTTTTGTTGATGGCTGAGAGCGAACCGGCGATCCAACCGAAGGGCGATGTTAATAAAATGATTCCAACAGAAAGAATCGACTGGATGCGGGCACGCTCGGATGGGTCAATCGTCAATGCCACCATGCGATCCAGCAGAGGCCAGGTTGTGGCAAAACAACAGGCTTCCAGAAAAATACTGATAACCAGAAAAACATAGCCCTGGTCTGGGGCGGTTACCAACAACACCTGGCTGGTAACCAGACCGAGAAACCCAAGTACCATCGGAAGTTTGAAGTGCATTTGATTAATACGCGGCATGACAATGAAAAAGAAGAGCAGCATCACTGCAGATCTTACAAATGGGAAAATTGAAAGGTTTCCGGCTGGGATATGCAATTTTTCAGTCACAATAATGCCCCAGAAACTACCATTGATCATGACCGTAATACTAAAAACAAGCATGATGCCTGCAGTATAAAGGGTCTGCGGAGTGCGAAGCAGTTGACGCAGAACACCTCGGTACTCGCCCAAAACCGAGAACATACTCTGATGACGGGTCTCGTGCAGGCGGATCAAACCCTGCCCGGTTTCCTCTGTCATCCAGTAAGTCACAATGCCCTTGATTGAAAATACAATAGCCGCAAAAAGATACAGCCAGCGCACAGATGGCACCAACGAGAAGACCCCAATCAACACTCCCGCCAGCGGCGCAATGAAACCCACCAACTGGTTGGCTATATAAATCCAGGTATAAACATCTACCAATTGATCCGGATCGGTATCCTCAACCAGCAGGCAGGTCCAGGAATTATGGGAGATGCGCCAGATACTGTTGATTACCGCGGCCAATAAAAAATACCAGAAATTTTGGGCAACGGCTGAAATTAATGAAGGCACCACCCAGGCCAGCAAATCAAAAACAAGGGTGGTACGCCGGCGCCCAAGCTTGTCTGTAATCACCCCGCTCAGGAGTGCCAGAAAGATCTGAAAAAACCAACTGATACTGACTATCAGCCCAATTTGTTTATCTGAAAGACCCAAAGCCAGCATGTAAATAGAGATATAAGGCGCATAAAGATTATAGGGGATTCCCCACAACGGCTCGGTATAGACACAGCCGCGCGGGTTACCTTTTAGATTTTTAAGGGTAGTGATCAGGGCATGATTTTTCAAAAGGAGCAACTCCACTAAATATTAGGAGGCAAAGTATACAACATACTGATAAAAGGAAAACTGGCAGCCCCTGTTCTCATTTTCTGGACAGAAGATACCGGGCTGTGCTGCAGGCTCGTTTTTTTCGCCGGTTGCTGGCGCAAAACAATTCCAAGCTTTTAGGGAAGGTGGGTTTCAATAGCGGTTTTCGTTCAAAATCCACACACAAAATACATTTCAGGTCGAATGCGGGTCCAACAGTTCGTTGACAGCATCTCCGAGCAAATTCCAGCTCATCCCGTACAGGATCAATACCAACGTGACCGGGAGAAAAGTCCACCAGTATTTCAGGCTCCCGCCGCCCGGTCCAATGATCCAGTCGCGACCAACAGACAGCATCTCACCCCAGACTGAGCCACCCGAAAGCCCAATAAAAGTAAACGAGGCCTGCAGGATCACCAGGTTACCCATGTCACGCGCTGCCAGCACAACAGTCGGTGAGATGGCATTCGGGATTAAGTGGCGCAGGATGATCCGTACCGGGCTGGCACCCAGGGCACGGGCTGCCAGGATGAAGTCACTCTGTTTCAGGGTGGTGACGATGGTGCTGGTCATGCGGGCATACGGCATCCATGAGAACAGGATCAAAACCAGCGTCAACGGATTGATCTGTCCCAACAGCCACTGGATTGGGGTGATCGGTCCAACAGGCTCTACAGCCAATATTTGGTTGTAAAACATCGCTCCCTGATCTGCCATGACGCTATTCCACAATTGCTCCAGCAGCACCACACCAGCGATGACTGGAAAGGCCAGAAAGGAATCCGCGATTCGCATCATCCATCCATTCAACCAGCCTCCCACATAAGCCGCTACGGCCCCGTAGACCACACCGAAGATGGCCGATGTGAGCGTAATCTGCAACCCGAAAGAGAGCGCGTTCGGGATCCCCGCCACCAGGGCGTGGAAAATATCGTATTGCCCAGGCATGGTTCCCAGGATGTCTTTTTGACTTGGAGCATGCGGCGTCAGGTCGGCTGAAAACGACCCAGGGGCCTTCATAAATGGCCCTGGATTCTTGGGGTCATCAGGGGAGATTAGCGGTGCCGCCAGGCTGCCAACAATGAACAGACCAACCATCCACAAACCAAGCCAGTTTTGCCAGTGGTTGAAGGTGCGAAAAATGCGTTTCATGAGCGCAGTACCTCATCACGCACCCTTGGGTCGAGCGCAGCCTGGACCACATCCAGGATGAACATCAGGATCAACACGATCAGCGAGCTGTAGACCGCGAAACCGAGCGCGGCTGGCGCATCCGGTGTTCCCCGCATCGACTTGACAATCAGGTCCGAAACACCCCGGTAGCTAAAGATGATCTCCACCACGAATACCCCCGTCACCAGTGAAGCTGCAGATAAGGTCATGCTGGTGAAGGCCGGCGCCATAACATTTCGGAAGGCGTGTTTCCAGGCCAGCCGATTTTCACTAATACCCCTGGCCCGTCCGGCAATGATGTAATCCTTGCGTTTTTCAGCGATCGTGGTGACGCGTGTGATGCGCGCCAGAGTAGCCCAATGCAGCAACGCCAGCGTCATCACAGGCATGGCCAGGTGCCGCAGGGCATCCAGCGTTACATCCAGACGCCGATTGAGCAACCCGTCCAGGGTATACAGACCGGTATAAATATGAAAGTTTTCAGGCGTAAGTTGATAAGAAAATGCTGATGATAATCGTCCGGGGGCAAACCATCCCAAATTGGCATAGAAAAATGCAATCATCAGCAAGGCCAGTACAATCGGGGGCAGGGATGTGACGAAAAAGGCGGCGAAACGGAAGATATTATCAGCCAGTTTTCGCTGCTGCCAGCCAGCCAGCACACCGCCTGCCAACCCGAGGGGTATAAAGACCAGCATTGAATAGATGGTCAGCTCAGCCGTGGCCGGGGTAAGCTTGAGTAATACGATTAGCACATCTTCATTAAAGATCGGGCTAAAGCCCCACTTTCCGCGCAGCAAACTCGTGACCCAGTAGGTATACTGTACAAGGTACGGTTCGGCCAGATGGTATTGTTTTATATAATTTCGAACCACCTGCTCCGAGGCATTTTGGCCGCCTTTTTCAGGCGGCAGGTACAAGCGCGCACGGGTCTCCACCGGCGTTAACATCACTCCTGCGTAGAGAAGCATCGTGATAATCAGCAGGGAAAACGGAATGGTCAGGAAGCGCCGGATAGTGAAAGTCAGCAGCGGTGGCAGTTGGAATCGCCAGGAGGTTGGCGCATGGTCTGTTTCTGCTACTGAAGTATCTGACAGGATGAGTGGGGTTTGGGGGCGGGCGGGGGTTTCGGCCTGAGCTGGAATACTTTTTGTATTGGTGACAGCCGGTATTTGCGGTGCTACTGAGCGCTGCGCCTGCAGGCGCGGCTCCGCCCAAAGCAGGCCTTTCCGGGCTCTCTCACTGCGCGGGTTGATCTTGAGAGCCCTGTGTAAATACGCCAGACTCCCGCGTGGTGAAGCCAACGCTGCCATCAGCAACCACACCTCTTCATATTCCGGAGCCAGCCGAGCCGCCAACGCTGCCAGACGCCGCGCAGTCTCCACATCTCCGCTTTGCATGGCCTTCTGCGCCTGTTCAAGGTATTCAAATGCACTCAGTTGGGTCTGGTTCATTAGTTTGCTTTCAATGAATGGATGTGCGCTGTCTATTGATTGTATTCCACAATCAAAACTACTCATAGGGATGTTTCCCGGGTTAGTAAACATCCTAAAAAAAAGAAAAGAAACTGTTTTTATTTGGAGTTTTCACGGGAGGATCACCCGTGAAAACTCCAAATGCGGGGGAAAACCAGCGATATTTGTTCGTCCCGTCGGCAAAATCAGGATGATTTTGCTTCAAACTAAAGAGTTCTTAGTAGTTCACATGGGTGCATAGCTGTCAAAAGTGTTCGGAATGATTATCAGGGTGGCCCATTCCAGCCTGTTGAGGAATACAGTTCAAGGTACGATTTTCGTCCACATACCGGTCCATTCCGGCAAAACAGCCCAGCCCTCACGACGAATCGCGGCTGCCAGTTCATCGCCAAAGAAGAAACGTGTAAAATCAACCGCTTCGTCAACCGAGGCAAAGCGGTAATCGGTTTGAATTGGCGCATGGAAAGTAAAACCGCGCTGAGTTTCCAGCCAGAGATAGTATTCAGCCAGGTCAGCGTTGGGCGGCGCAGGTGTATGACTACCGGTCGACATGGTCTCAAAAATAAATAGAGTGCCGCCGGGTACCACCAGGCGCTGCATTTCATCCAGGGCCGCACCCATCTGGGTTTGCCAATCGGCGGCATACCAGGCGCGCATGTGTCCAATAGCCCAGCCCGCCAGGACAAGATCCGCCGATCGTGGGCAGAACGGAAGAGCGCGCATATCCGCCTGGGCCAGGCTCCAATTTCCAGCCACGCGGGAGCGCTGGCGCTGCTGCTCAATGAGCATGGCAAGATGCAGATCGGAGGCAATCACCTGGCAGTTGTGATCTCGCAGCATTAACGGGAAACGACCTGTTCCGCTGCCCAGATCCAGGATACGCTTACCATCCAACGAGGTAAGCTGCTCAATGGCTGCGAACACCTGATTATTATAGTCTTCGACAGCAATCATGCGATGGTACGCATCTGCCCTGGATGTGTAAATATCAATAAAATGATCCGTCATCCTCTCTCCATAATCAATTCAACAAAACCTGCATGCGATTAATCTTTTGTTGCAAAGAACCAGGTTTGGCGATATCAGAACGGTGGCGCAGCCCGGTTAGATGCATCTTTGCCAGGGTCTCTTCAATGGCAGCTTCAGCCTGTTCCAGGTTGGGGCGAACTGCCAGCAAAGCCGCAAAACGCGAGCCTGTGGGAATATATCGTCCGGCTTCCATCTCAGAACCAGCTACGATCAGCTGCAGCCCTTCACGTTTTAAAAATTCGAGATCGATGGAGACAGGCTGACCCCGTTCTGATTTTTCCGGATAAGTTTGAGGCACCAGGTATTTGGCAACAGAAGCCTGGGGAACAAATTCAACCACTTCTGGAAGCCCACAGGTGGTACTTATAAAGGTTTCAAGCGGATCACTCTTTAGCAGCGCCATCAGGTTGATTGCTTCCGGATCACCCAGACGAACATTGGTTTCCACGATACGGGGGCCATGACGGGTAGCCATAAATTGGCCATATAGAAAACCATGGTATCGCTGACCGGTTTGCTCCTGGGCGCCCTGTATAATTTGGAAAAGCAGCGCTCGGGCCATTTGAAGCTGATCATCTGGAATAAATGGCAGCTTATGATCGGGCAGGGTAAATGTTCCCATGCCACCGGTCATTGGCCCGGTATCCCCTTCATAAGCGCACTTGGCGTCCTGGACAAGCGGCATTGGAAGCATGCGAACACCATCGCAAAAAACGATCTGGCTGAATTCCTCTCCCAGTAATTTTTCTTCAAGCAGCACCTTGCCCTGGACCTGGATCAATTCCAATGCATAGGCTTCGGCAGCAGCAGCGGTTTCCAACTGGGCGCCCATGACACGAACCCCTTTGCCACCGGTCAATCCAAGCGGTTTGACTGCCACATCCCCCAGTTCAAGCAGCGCTTTATGAACATCTCCAGCGTTATAACAAACAGCAAACCCGGGATTGGCCTCAGGTGCCCAGCGTGCGACCACATCGCGCAGGAAGGTCTTATCCCCTTCCAGGCGGGCAAGCTCCTGGCGAGGGCCAACTGTCGGGATACCTTTACGATGCAGGGCATCTGCTGCGCCATGCACGAGTGGCTCTTCCGGACCGACAATTGCCAGGTCGACCCGATTTTGCCAAGCATAATCGGCAATTGCCTCGGGTGTTTTCATTGAGCCAATCTGGATTTTGCTGCAAAGAGCAGAAATAGCCGGATTCTGGCTATTCATGTAAGCAATTAATTCCGGCTGCGCCTGTGAGCGACTGAGTGCCATAAGGATGGCGTGTTCGCGCCCACCCTGACCTACTACCAAGATTCGCATTTTATATCTCCTTGAATTTGCAACAAGCGCGCTTGCGCCCGGTCTTGAACCCCCGAAAAGGGATAGAGCGCTCCAAACTGTTCGATGGCAAAAGAGCCCGAAACCGCCCCGCGCAACCCTGCTTGAACAAGATCGCCGGTTTCTGCCAACCCAACCAGAAAACCGCCGCAATAGGCGTTACCCGCACCCGTAACATCGACAATTTGCCCAACATGAACAGCAGGAATAAACGCCAGGGCATGGTTCTGGCTGGCAACCAGGCTTCCTTCTGCGCCCATACGCAGGGCAACCAGGTTGGCTCCATCCAGTAGAAGCGACCGGACAATGGCAGCAGGATCATCCAGGCCCGTCAACGCCTGAGCCTCAAGCAAATTGGGCGAAATGGCATCCACCAGCGGCATAAACTCGCGAAACATGTCACGATTGGCGGGCAGGCATAATTCTCCCCATGGTTCCCAGACAATTACCCGGGTGCCGTGTCCGCGCAGCAAGTTGATCCACTCGTGAAAATACTGAACATCACATTGAAGATGAACCCCTGCTGCCCCACGATACATCAACGGGAATTCGTCTGGCCGAAGGGAGTTGACCAGAAATTCATTCATGCCGGTCCTAAAGATTTCAGTGCGCCGGTTGTCCCATTCAAAAACTTGCCAGGCGCGCGGGCTGGGTAAATCCCGTCGCAGTACGCCCTGCAGGTTAAATTCTTTTTGGAGCGAGGCTAACATATCTGCGGGAAAATCCCTGCCGACCCAGGAGACAATCCCAACATCCGGGGACCAGACCCGCATACCTGCAATGGCATGGGTTCCGCCCCCACCGAACATGCCCATGTGTGTGCGGCCATCCGGCAAGACAATATCATCTACTATGATTGAGCCAATTGAGATATACATTCAATGTTTCCAAAAAATTATTGGTAACTGCGGCCAGGGTGTTTTTTAAGGTTAGAAAACACCCTGGAAAGATGTTTTTTTTATGGAGTTTTCACGGGAAGATCACCCGTGAAAACTCCATATACAGGGGAAACCACCTATGGTTGTTTCATCTCGGCGGCAAAACCAAAACCGAAGAGTACTGAGAAGTTTCTGTAGAAAAAAATTGATGTGCTTTTAGCAAAGATCAGGTTCAAAACTCTTCTTCCGCGAGGTTTTACAAACCTGCGGCTGCAACAAAGGCCCGGATTTTGGCCAGATCCCAATCCGCCATAAGCGACTCGCGCGTCCAACCACCGACCGGTTTGAAAGCCGTACTGACAATGACACTGTCAGCAACCTGGAGGGCCTGGTGAACATTTTGATCGGTAACGCCGCCGCCAATCAAGAGCGGGACATCCAGTTTTGCCTGGCGAACTTCTGACATCATCTGAAGAGTCTCATCAAAAGACTGCCCGGTCAGGATCAGGCCATCTGCGCGTCCAAAAGTGGCTGCCCAGCGGGCCTCTTCCGCCAGCGGAAATTGCCCCAGGGGCGAACCGGTCCGGTCGTAAACATCCGCCAGGATGGAGATATGCTCTGCCCCAATCTGAGCCCGGTATTGGATGGCCTCATAGGCGCAACCCTGCAGCATGCCTTCCGCCTTGATCATGACGCCTACATAGACTTTCAGACGAACAAACTGTGCCCCTATCGCCTGGGCGATGGCAAGTGGTTCGCGCGCGCCATGGCTCATCAGACAGACACCCAGGCTGAGATCAGGGAAGGCAGTCCTGACAGCCGAGCCAATCGCCGCCATGCCTGCTACAACATGAGTTGGCACAAGCGGAGCAACCGGGTGGTCACCAAGATCCTGAAGATAAAGCCCGGTCAGACCGGCCTTAACTGCAAATTCAACATTTCGCAACGCATAATCCCTGATTTCAACCAGAGACCGGCGATCAGGATGGTTTGAACCCGGAAAGGGTGGCAGATGCAAAGCAGCAATGATTTGAGGTGGCTTGGTAGGCATCGGGATCCTTTCAAGCTGGCATCTGGTCGAGACCCAGAGTATCACTGGTGCGAATGCGACTGATACCGCCGCCGCCTTCCGTACTGCGCCCACCGCCAAAAGCACGGAAATAGGGCTCGCCAACGACCTCCGCACGGTAAGCGGCAAACAGACTGGCTGGTATGGCAGATATGACAGGCGAGAACATCTCGCGGACACCTTCGGCCAATGGAAGCACCCGGTCTGACTGGCTTGTGATTGAAACAGCCGAGGCCGGCACCACGGCAGCGACACGCCGCCCAACCTGACGGGCTGCCACAGCGATTTCCGTCATACGCGAAAGATCACGATCACCAGCACTGATCAGGAAGGTGGGCGTATTGGCAGCTCGCGCAAAATACTGCAAATGTCCCCATTCCTCGGTGTCTTGACCCAGGGCTGTATCACCTGAGGCTTCCAGCACTTTGGCAGCTGAGAAAAGCGCCGAGGCGAAATTTGGCCCGCTGCCAACAAAGACAAATTCCAAAGCGTCCTTCCATTCTTCTGCCAGCGAACGGGCGGCAGAATCGGTGGCTGCGATGGTTTTTTCGGCCGCATCACCGAGGGCTTCGATCTCTTTGCGAAGCTGGTCAGCCTCCCTGGACAGGATATGTCCGCGCACCTCACCCAAGCGGATGGCAACCAAAAGCAGTCCAATCTGATTGGCGACATACGAGCGCACACCAGGAACATGAACACCGGCGGGATCCTGGAAGGCTGGTTGGGTGGTATCAATCATTAACTCAGCCGCGCGACCAATCCGACTGGTGGGTGTGGCTGTCATCGCAATAGTGATGGCACCGTGTTTTTTCCCCAACAACAAGCCTTCAAGGGTGCGGGAGACTTCCCC
>CAZLJB010000083.1:0-9661 GCA_964559195.1 uncultured Anaerolinea sp.
CTCGGCGCAAGGGGATGAATTATTGATCCAATTATTATATAAATCGGTGCCACACCCCGAACTGATATCGATAGCTGTGGGCAAGCCGTCATGATCGGTATAAAACGAACAATAGACGAGATTAATCTGCCAGGCAACCATCCACCATTCATACTTTGTATAACCCACGCTCATTGAAGTATAACGATCTGGGCCAGGCGGGGTGGGTAGTGGAGCAGGTGTGGAGGCATGGGCCGGATTGGAAGTTAGCAACAGCAAAGCAAACAGTACCATCCCTGGCAGTATGAACCACGTAAATAACAGTTTAATAATGCCCTTTTTTGTTTTCACGTTCTTTGTACCGAATAATAATCCTTTATATAAGTATAACGGATTATTATTCTAAATGCTATTGTTTTAGTCTACAATTTTTGCCCAATATTTTTCTCGAGATCCGCCAGCATTTGGCATTCACGCTTAATATTGTTCCAGCGAGATATCAGGCTCACAACATATACCGACATGAGCACTGCAAAAACAATATAGCCACCAATCATGTAATTCAAAGTATTGGGAGTTGCATCCATTTCGAGCTCCTTATTGCACCAATTTCAGTTTTTGTTGTTCCACTTCATCCGCAAATTTGCCCAGGCGGATTCTATGCCAGAACAAGGTGATAAAAACCAGCGAAAAAACAGCAATGCTAAAGAGCATGGTTGCCACCATGGAACCTGTCATGCTCATTTTCTCGCTTCCCCCCCCGCCAATCACAACGGGATGGATGGTTCGAAAAATTCGAATTGAAACAAAAGTAAGTGGAACGCTCAAACCACCCAACAAGGTATAAACTGCTCCGAAACGGGCTCTGCGCTCCGGCTCTTCAATGCCCTGTCGTAAGAGCAGGTAAGCCAGATACACCATTTCCAGAATGGCAGCAGTTGTCAGGCGTGGCTCCCATGTCCACCAGGTGCCCCAGGCAGGACGAGCCCAAATGGATCCCAAAATAATAGCAATCAGGAAAAAAACCAGACTAATTTCCACAGCTGCCAGCCCAATCACATCCCACTTGAGGTCCTGTGTCCGCAAATAGATAACTGCCACAACTGCAGCAACAATAAAACCAAGCATGCCTACCCAGGCAGTCGCAACATGAAAATAAAAAACTCTTTGGACTTCACCCATAACTTTTTCAAGCGGGGCATAAAACATGGCCATCAGAAAAGCCACAAACACCAGGAGGATGGATAGAACGTTAAGTATTTTTAAAGCGCGGGGTTGGGGGGACATAAACACTCCTCAGTTATTATTTTGGATTGGTGATACCAGGTTATTCTTCCACCACAAAATCAAATACCATGAAAGAAACCGCAATAAAAATAACATCATATACCAGTAATATATTCAGCCATGGCAGAATTTCGCTCATTTCGAGCCCGAGCAAAAACCCGCTGCTAGCTTTAACAGCTGCAACCAGCACTGGAATGACCAGCGGGAACAACAGAATGGGCAAGAGAACATCCCGGGTGCGGGTTTGAACCGACATGGCGGCAAGTAGTGTGCCAACAGCGATATAGCCTAACGACCCCAAAAGTGTTACTGCGATCAGGCCGAAGTTAAACAAGTTGACATTGTAAATCACACTATAAACCGGTAAAACAATGGCTTCAACGATCAGCATGAAAACGAGATTACTGATGGCCTTTCCAAAAAATATCACAGAACGATCGACTGGCGCCAATAAAAGGCCGTCCAGGCAGCCCCGGTCTTTTTCGACAGCCATGGACCGGTTAAGCCCAAGGGTACCAGCAAAGGCAAATGTTACCCATAAAGCCCCGGCCGTCATCCCATTGCGTGCCTTAACATCAAGCTCAAGGGCGAAATAGAATATTAATATAACCAGCAGGGAAAAGACCAGCATGGACGAAAGCAGTTCACGAGAACGGAGTTCAGCCGATAAATCCTTCCAGGCAATGGCCATAACCGCCCGTGAATAATTCCCAGCGGGTCTTTCCTGTGATTCGGCGGTTTTTAGCATGTCAGCCATTCAGAGCCTGCTTATAAAAGGTAAGCAAATTTCCACTTCCCAAATCTGCGTGGGTGCAAGAAGCGCTGATCAGACCTCGCGTCAGGATATCAAAACGAGTACCTAGTTCCTCTGCGCGCGCCAAATCATGAGAGGTCATAACAACTGTGCGGCCGGCTGCAGCAACATTTTTCAGAACATCATCCAGCATTTCTGAAGCATCCTGATCCAGACCTGTGTAAGGTTCGTCAAACAACATTACATCCGGGTTGTGTAATACTGCCCGGCCAATCGCCATCCGCTGCTGCATTCCACGTGAAAATGTACGCACCATATCCCGCCGCCGCGCAGCCAGCCCAATCAAATCCAACACCACCTGAATGCGTTCATTCAAGACCGGAATATTGTACATGCGCCCATAAAACTGAAGATTCTCTTCGGCAGTCAGATCACCATACAAAAGCGGCATGTGCGAAACCACTCCAAGGCGCTGCCGGACGGATGCAGAATTGGCCGGCAAGGTAAACCCGGCAACTTTAACCTGTCCCATGGATGGGCGCGAAAGCGAGGCCAGGATGCGTAGAAAAGTGGTTTTCCCTGCGCCATTTGGCCCAAGTAAAACCACAAACTCGCCTGGCTGGGCGGAAAAATCGACCCCGCGTAAGACGGTTTTTATTCCGAAACGTTTGACAAGCTTTTTTACTTCGATCATTTCTACTTTCCGGGTTCGTTTTGATTGCTGAACCAGCTTCTAATAATTTTTAGAAACTGGTTCAGCAGCCTATTCTCAAAACTAAAGATTGCCTTTGAGCCTGGACTTCAGTTCTGCGCGTCGTTCCTTATAGGCAGTTTCCTGAATATTTCCGGCCTTGAACTGGTCGTCTAGGGCGACAATGGCATCCATGATCCCATCAATGCTGGCATCGTCATCACCTTCGTCATCATCATCATCTTCTTCATCGGTATCGTCATTTATTATTTCGTTACGTTGACGATCCCGCCAGTAAAGCCATAACCCGGCAATGATCAATATCAGGCCAAAAGCGCCGACTCCGATAATGATATTCTGGTTGGGGTTGGCGGCTGCAGCCGGCTGAGTGGATGAACCCTGTGGTGCGCCGGATGCAGTGAATTGCAAATTGCTGCCAGGTTCCAGGCTGCTACCATTAAACACCTGGTATTTTGTTCCAGTACCCATATCCTGCTGACCACCTTGCGTGAAATTTGTTCCTTCAACCGTCACACCTGGTGGAGCCAGAACGGAAAGTCCATTGACCTTTATCTTGAAAGGCTGGTTGATTTCCAGCTTTTGCCCGCCGAACAAACCAGCTTTTGGAAGTGGCATGTCAACCGCAAATACAATCTGGTATTTCTTGGTACCGGGTGCGACGCTGGTTGTATCTGCAAAACCATCATCTGTTTTTAGAAAGCGTTCTCCAATCGCACCCTGCTCAAACTGCAAATTGGTAAAACCCTTGGGCAAGGACACCTTGACCACTGGGCCACCTTTTTCAGTTGCGATAATGGCTTTATTACCCGGATTGGTAACAATCACAAATTCAACTACCTGGACGATATCCGCTTTGCTGTAATCAAGTAAGATATGAACCTGGTCTGCTGCCAATCCAGTAGCATCGGTAGTGGTATCGTAAATGGTTAAGGGCATATCCAGGCTGGTCTGACCAACGGTCGGGAAAATCGGGTCAGATTCATAATCTGTATTGGCATAGTTTACTGTTACATAAAAAGCCCGATTGGACGGCATGGATACATTCTCAAATTTATATGAGCCATCCGTGGCAACATCCACCTCTTGCGTATTGACCGGGTTGAATTGCTGGCTGGCTGTGTCATGCTCAAATATATGTAAAACTGCCTTTAGATTACCCGGCACAGCACCACCAGAACCATTGGAGACTTTGCCACTGATACTGCCAGATGCAACGGTTGGTGTACCTGCAACAGCCGCTGCAGGCGTTGTCTGGGCGCTTGCATCCGGGGTTGAATTGCCAGTTGCAGTAGCAACCGGGGTGGCGGCCGCAGCCACTGGAGCCTGGCCAGCTGTAACAGAGAATGAACGAACATAAGCGGCAACTGCGTACATATCATCGGATGAAAGCAAGCCACCCAGTCCGGGCATTTTGCCAACGCCTTTATCCACGAAATTGGTGATATCCGTCTGGGTCAATTTAGCCATCATAGCCTGATTTGATAAATCGGCCCCCTGACCAGCCGCCGCGCCTGGCACAGCATGGCACTTGGCGCAATTGGTTTCAAAAACAGCCTGGCCTCTGACAGCCTGGGCCGGGGTACTTCCGCCAAGAGAAATGGCGTAAGCCACTACATCCCAGCGTTGCTGATCACTGAGACTGGCATTGAAAGGTGGCATGAATGAGTTAATGTTGCCTTGAGTCACGATTATATACCAGTTAGCAGGTGCAGCCAGGCGAGCAATTTCGGGTTTTCCAATGGCGCTGGGTGCCTTTTGTAATTGGGCAGCCATCGGTCCATCGCCAAGACCCTTATCACCATGGCAGGGAGCACATTTTTCAGCATAGATGCCAGCCCCAGAAGCCAGGCTGGGAGGGCTTTGAGGAAACAGCGGGCTCATAGTTGGCCCAGGGGTGGGCGATTGGTAATTTGGCGGTGGCGTGATATCTTCAGCGAGTGAGAGAGTGCAGGCGCTGAGCACGAGTACCAACACCGCCGCTAAAACTATAAAACGTGATTTCATTAGAATTCCTCTACAATTACGTCGAATTAAGGGTTTACTACGAGATTGATTTGCCGCAAGATGGGCAAAACCGGTCAGATCGAAGCACTGGCTTGCCACATTTCGGGCAAAAACCGGCTGAAGGCCCCTTGCGAGTTGTACGCCGGGCAGCGACAAGTTCTTCAATCTGATCATCTGAAACGTCCTCAGGTTTGGTGCTCCCAACAGCCGCATCAGCACGACGCGCCGCAATAACTGCTTCCACACGACTCTCAGCATCAGACTGTCCGAGCGCTTGAGGCTGAAGCTGATCAAGATGGCGTAAAACATCTGAAGCCCGCTGAAGCAGGCTGGCGCGCATACCAGGATAATCCTGGGTAGGAATTTTCCCCAGTGTGAAATCAAAATCCAATTCCTGAAGCGCGGTAATCAGGCGATCACGCTCGGCCAGAGTGGAAGAAAGCTCCTGGTCTACGCTTGAAGAGGATAATATACGGCTGCGGTCCATAAATGGTCGAGCCACGAATAAGCCCACCAGCAGGCAGACAGAGAGTAAAAGAAAAATTGCACCAATATCCATGGCTTTCCTATTTCTTGATCAGAGGATCGATGATAGCGTGAATTTCAGATTCAGAGGCAAATGGACCGATCTGGGCATAAACCAGCTTGCCGGTCTGATCGATAAAATACGTTTCAGGAACTCCCTGAATACGGAACATCTGCGAAATTTTCGTACCCAAATCAGGGCCGTTAGGATACGTAATGTCAAATTTCTTGAGATAACCACGCGCCTCGGGCTCGGTATCCACATAATCGGCCCCAACGAAAATTACCTGGTTATCCTGTATTTTTTCGTAGAACTTCCAGGCGGATTCCAATTCGGCGGCTTCTTGTTCGCAGGGTTTACACCAGGATGCCCAGAAATTCACAACAATTATTTTGCCTTTTAATTCAGAGAGTTTGACCTCAGTCTTGCCCTGATAGGTATAACCATCAAAAAATGACAGGGTGAAATCAGGGATAACATCTCCAACCTGAACCGTACCCTGTTGGGTACGGCGTAAACCAAAAGCGACAATAGTCAGCAGCCCAAGCAAAACGACCCACACAATAATTTGAGCCCAAAGTGGAACGCCGCGCCTGGGCGCTGCTTGCGAAATCTCCGCCCCGGGCGTGGGGGCAGAATTTGGTTCAGCCATATACATTCTCCTTTATATCCTGAAATAGAAACCAGATTCCAGGGTTATTGCTAATTTCTTTTTTTCAGTTCTTCTTCGACCCGGCGTAGATAATCATCCGAATCGGGTAAGTTTGGCTGCACTACATCCACATCATCCAAAACCGGTTTTCGCATGGACTGAAATGCTCGAAACAGAATGTAAACCCCAACCAGCATCAAAGCCGGGGGAATGATGTAAACCAACCAGTTCAATCCCTGTCGTGGCGGCTCAGAAAGGACCCGCGCCCCATATTGGGTTGCAAAATATTGTTTAATTTTTTCGGCAGACCAACCTTCCGCCAATTTTTGACGGATCAACTCGCGCCATTGGGCACAGGCCTGGGTGGGGCAAACATCCAGCGGAGTGTTTTCGCAGACCGGGCAAAATAGCTGCCTGGCAACAGCATTGACCTCATCGTCAGATGGCGCTGGTGTTTGAGCGGAAACCTGCCTTACAAAAGTTAGCGCTAATAGGCTGACTGCCAGAACAATCCATATATTGCGTTTCATTCACTTCTCCAATTCGGAATTTCACTTTGGAAATGAAATTAATCGGCAGAACCTGGCTGGTAACTCGCTTTTTGATCGCGGCGTACTCGGGCAGGCACATAATCAACTTCTTTGTCCGGCCAGGCTGCAACAGCAGAGCCAAAAATCATCATAAGAGCACCCAACCAAAGCCAGTTCACCAGCGGGTTATGGTAAATCTTGAAGGTTGCTCCGGATGACAGGATCGGCTGCCAATCCACCAGGATGACATACAGGTCATCCACCATGGTTGAACGCACGCCTGGAATGGTCATGGGTTGCTGAGATTCGTAGAAATAATCACGCCGTGGATGCAGCTCGCCCAGGTTTTGACCATCCTTCTCAATCGTAACCACTGCCCTGGCTACATTCCGGTTGTCGGTGGTATCAAAAACCGCCAGGTCCTTATAGGTGACTGTGTAACCATCGATTTTAAGGGATTGCCCCTGGGCCACAGTTCCTTGCGTCTGTGTCTGGAACATTTCGATGCCAATGATCCCAAGCGCCATCAATACAATCGATAGATGGATAAGGTAACCACCATAGCGGCGTCGATTTCGTCCTGCCAGACGCCAGAGGGCCAAAAACAGATTTTCTTTTTGGGCCTTGGAGCGGGCGCGGGCTGCTCTCCAAAATTCATACAGGGTGATAAATGCGCTGGTAAAAATGACGAAGAAACCAATCAACGCATAAGGTTCATAGATATGGGTTACAAAAACAACCGCCAGGATGGCCACTACCGCCGCAATCAACGGCTTCCACATGGCATTACCAAGCGTTTTGAGGGTTGAATGCCCCCAGGCAGAAAGCGGCGCGATACCCATCAAAAGCACCAAAGCGGCAAATAATGGGCCGGTTGCACTCTTATAAAAAGGCGGGCCAACCGTTACTTTCTGACCTGTCACCAACTCTGAAATAAGCGGGAATATTACTCCCCAGAAACAAACAACCAGGATACTCATAAACAACAGGTTGTTCAACAGGAAAAGCGCTTCGCGTGAGAGCATGGAGGTCATTTGGGCTTCTGACTTGAGATCTACCCAACGATAAATAAGCAACCCAGCCGAAGTAACAAAAGTAACCCCAATAAAAATGAAAAAAGCCGGGCCAATGGCACTTTGAGCAAAGGCATGCACGGAAGAGAGCACCCCAGAGCGCGTCAAAAAAGTTCCAAAGATCACCAGCGCATACGTCAATATAATCAGGATCATATTCCAGTACTTGAGCATTCCGCGTTTTTCCTGAATCATGACCGAATGCAGAAAAGCCGTACCGGAAAGCCAGGGCATGAATGCGGCAATCTCAACCGGATCCCAACCCCAATAACCACCCCAACCGAGTACATCGTAAGCCCAACGCCCGCCTAACACCAGACCAATCGATAGGAAAAGCCAGGCTACAATCGTCCAACGACGGGTAATTCTGATCCAGCGATCATCCGTACGACCAGTGACAAGCGCTGCAATTGCGAAAGCAAACGGGATGACAAAACTGACAAACCCAAGATATAACATGGGTGGATGAATAATCATCCCGGGATGCCGGAGCAGCGGGTTCAGACCACGCCCATCCGGCGGGCTAAAAGCAACAGATCCCGCTGGTTGAAACATGGCAGTCACAATATCGCCGCTGAAAGTTTGCCAATATTTGCCGAAAGGGTTCTCATAAAAAATCACCAGGCCGACAAAGAAAGCCAGCGTAACGCTGGAAACCACCACGACCCAGGGTAAAAATTCCCGGTCGCGATCCCATTTGCGCAAAGTAACCGCCGTGGCAAAGGCTGACATCAACCAGGCCCAAAAGACCAGCGAGCCCGACTGCCCCCCCCACAGGGAGGTAATTTTCAAATACATGGGCATTGAACGGCTGGTAACTTCATACACAAAAGCCACATGGTACTGGTCGGTGACCAGCAGATAGATCAGGCTGAGTGCCGCGAGCGAAATAAGTGGGAAAGTAAGCTGCATGGCCAGACGCGAGCTTTCGACCCATTTTTGGGAATTATTGTAATAACCGTAAACGGCTGAACCAATGGCATAAATTGCCATTATGAAAGACAGGACTAAAACACCATAACCAAAATCAGGTAACATTGGCAAATCTCCATGAATAAAAAACAGTAACGACTCGCGTCGTTACTATAAGATCATCAATTCCCGTTTACCTGATTGGGAACAGCCTCTTCATATTTTGTCGGGCACTTCAACAATAATTCATCGGCATAAAATATGCCATCCGAGGCAATATGACCAGTCATAATGGCCTGGGCTTCGTTCCGCATCAAGTCAGGCTTGACCCCAACGTAAACCACTTTCATTCTGGAACGATTTGGATCGATGACGGCCTGATGCAGGACGACAGCTAAACCACCTTCTTTATCAATTTCAGCATTATCACCAGAGACATGGGCAACCTGAAAACTCAGGGTCAGGGTGCTTGAATCGTAGCCAATCGTATCCCCAATCACGGCACCTGAAACACGAACGTTCTTGTCGACAATGGTTGCCTTTTTGGCAATCAACTCATCGATCGTTAAAAAATACTGGGCAGATGCCTGGGTTGACGAAACAATCAAATAAACCACCGCAACCAGGATAAGCAAACCACCAAGGAAGAATTTAATTCGGGGGGATGTCATGAAAACCTCCATAAGAAATAGATGCACATTAATACATGTGTAATTTTACACATAATGATTAAGAATTCCTGAAAATCAGGCTATAAACAGCATGACAAATGTCACAAATCCGCACCATATTAGTCCTAAATTAATAAATTAAATCCTGGTGAGATTATCATGACATTCCCTACCATCCAGATTACATGAATTTGTGGTTGGCAAACTCAATCTCTTAAGCGCCAGATTAGGGTTTGAAACCAAAACAGGGTTTGCTGTCTCTCTAAACTTGAAATCAAAATTTTTTCCCCGAGGTAAAGCAAAACCGATGCCCACAACTCACGGGTAGAATTTTAGCGTTTTGCAGTTCAGATCAAAAAATAGCCCCGAAGAAAAGTCTTCGAGACTATTCAAAAAAACATGAAATAAAAAGCCCGGATTAATCCTCGATATGCCTCTCGCCATGGAATGGAAGGAACCGGGTTGCCAGGCTGAAAGCTAGCAGCCAGTACGAAAGCACCATGGTCGCAACCGCAAACTCCACCCAGGTAGGCGCATAGGAAAACAAGCGCACAGTTGGGG
>CAZLJB010000084.1:0-9623 GCA_964559195.1 uncultured Anaerolinea sp.
TCAAATTTTTGGACGCGGCCTTCGCCGAGCAGCCCGGTGCTGCCTTCGTCGCCTGTTTGGGTATAAATTGAGGACATGCCCGCTATTATACTCGCGGTTTCATGCAATTTGAGGTTA
The DNA here is from genome assembly GCA_964559195.1 of uncultured Anaerolinea sp. Taxonomy (GTDB): domain Bacteria; phylum Chloroflexota; class Anaerolineae; order Anaerolineales; family Villigracilaceae; genus UBA5195. The sequence continues at coordinate 118 of CAZLJB010000084.1, forward strand.
GGGGCCTGATTGTATTGTTTTTCGACTGTAGCGTATAATGAAAAGCGATAACCCATCAGGAGTTTTTCAAATGTTTCAGACGATCCGAAAAAAATGGACATCACATATCCTGCCATTGATTTGTGTGGCTGTGGCTGTGCTGATGCTTGTTCTGACACCGGTTTGGGCGCTGGAGTGGTATCACACGCCGTTTCCCGGGCTGCTGCTGGAACCTAATAATGTTGTCAGCCAGATCAATGGGCCTGACTGGCCTGCCAGGCTGCAAGGCGTGGGTTGGTCAGATCGCCTGGTGGCGATTAATCAAACCAGGGTGGAGACATCACTTCAAATTCAGAGTGTGTTCAAATCGCTTGGTTTCAATCCCGTTGATTTAACCTTTAACAGGCGAAACGGAAGTACCTATAACCTGACCGTCCTTCTGACTAAAGTCGCATTTCAGGATGTTTTCTCCTTGTTTATCGTGCCTTATCTGGTGGGATTAATTTTTCTGGGGATTGCACTTTGGGCTTACCGTATCCGGCCGGATTTGCGTTCTACCAGGGCCTTCGTCATTTTTGTGGCGGCTACGGCAGTCCTGACCACCACCTTCTTGGATATGAATACCAGTCATCACGTGGTGCTGCTCTGGTCTCTCAGTTTGCCGGTCGGAGCAGGAGCATTGGGATATCTTGCCCTGGTTTTTCCGATTGAATCGAAATTTATTGAGCGGAGACCTGAATTTCGCAATCTACCCTGGCTGGTCAGCGTGGTACTGGGCGTTATTACGCTGCGTGACATTGTCTTTCCGCCGACGCCCTACAGTTACATTGATTCATGGCGTTGGGGCTATATTCTGAATGCATTGGGGATATTGGTTTTTATTTTTGCGCTTTTAATCCGTATATTTGGAAAATCGACACCGGTTGTACGACAGCAAAGCCGAGTGATCGTTTTTGGTGCCGCTTTAGCCTGGTTACCTGTTTTGATATTTTTCCTGCTTCCGATTGGTTTTGGCGGCCAAATCCCGGAGTTTCGACCTGAGTTTATGTTTCCCCCCATGATATTTCTGCCGATAGCTGTGACGTATGCCATTTTACGTTTCAGGCTTCTGGATGTGGATCGTTGGCTCAGCAGGGCTCTGACGTATGTATTAACAACAGGCATGGCGCTGGGGGCATTTTACGTTGTGATCATGGCATTATCTCTTATTTTGCGGGAAACAGCCCGTACGGATAATCCCCTGGTAATGGCCACCTATTTACTGTTCCTGGTGGTCGTGTTTACACCGCTGCGCGATTTGATCCAAAAGGGTATTGACCGGCTTTTTTATCGTACCCACGCGGATTACCGCCATGTGCTTTCCAACCTGTCAATGAGCCTGGTTGTAACTCCTGATTTGAAGCCCACCCTAGCCCTGCTTGCTTCGGAACTGTTCAATGCCCTCTCACCTCAAAAAATAGTCGTGTTCTTATATGATGATGAAGTGAAACTGTACCTTCCACACGGCGATGGAGCGGACCCGAAAGTTACATTTGCCCCCACCGATAGTCTGCCAGGTTTGCTGGCTGAGCGTAAAACGCCGCTCTGGTTGCCGTCTGATGGGCTGTTTCCAGCAGGATTGGAGAATATTACAAATCTAGATTGTGAAGTTTTTGCGCCCCTTATTTTTGAAGGCAGTTTGATTGGTTTTATTGGTATTGGTCGACGTCTTTCGGGTGATCCCTATACGAGTGATGACCTGGATTTTCTGTCGGCGGTAGCCAATCAATCCTCCCTGGCTTTTGAAAATGCGCGTTTATTTGAAAATCTGCGCCATTCTCTAGTGGTCACCCGCGAAATGAAGAACCTGATGGATAATATTTTCGCATCCATTGCGACAGGTGTGATTACCACGGATTTGGAACATAAAATTACACTTTTTAACCGCGCAGCCGAAAGTATGCTGGGATTATCGCATGATAGTGTGGTTGGGAAGTCATTGTTTGAAGCCCTGCCTTTCCTCAACCCGGTATTGGATACTGTTACATCTGATGTGATTGATCTTGGCGAAACAGTACGCGGACGTGAGTTATCGGCGCACACCAGTCAGCAGGCTGATCTGTTCTTGCGATTTTCGGCAGCTCCTTTGCGAGATGCCAATTTTGCAACTAAAGGGGCGGCTATCGTTCTGGAAAACCTGACCGAAACTCGTAAAGTGGAAGCTGAAAGGGAAGTAATCCGCCAGACTTTTGGTCGGGTGGTATCGCCCCGGGTGCGTGACCGGTTATTGGCGGATGCCAGTAACCTTCAGCTGCTTGGAACACGTAAAATCACGAGTGTGTTATTTGCTGATCTGAGCGGTTTCACCAGCTTTAGCGAAAAGACATCCCCCGAAATTGTTTTCAAAATATTGAATACTTATCTTGATATTGCAGCCCAGGTCATTCTTGAAAATGAAGGCACTCTGGATAAGTTTATGGGTGATGCGGTCATGGCAATGTGGAATTCACCAGACCCACAGCCTGACCATGCCAAACGTGCCTGCCGGGCGGCCTTGCAGATTGTGCAGCGCTCGCAGGAAAGCCATAAAAATTTTACCAATCCCGAGTACCACCTTACGTTTCGTGTGGGAGTTACTACTGGCCCGGCAATTGTTGGCAACGTTGGGACGCGGCAGCTTTTTAATTACACTGTCATTGGAGATACAGTCAACCTTGCACAGCGTTTACAGTCCAGCGCCCAACCTGGTCAGGTTTATGTTCTAAAAAACACCATTGAGTTGGTAAAGGATGGGTTTGTGGTGGAAGCCATACAACCACTTAATGTAAAAGGCCGGGCTCAGCCTGTTGAAGTTTATTTACTCAAGGGGGCCAGATGAAAAAACAATTTCATCGTGAGATTACAACCCGTGCGCTGGGCAGCTATTTTGCGGCGGAGATGCTTGAAACTGTGATTGTTGCCAATCTGGGACAGGATGCTTTGCGATACCAGTTTGGTCATGATCATTTTCATTATGACAGTAATTCTTTTGTCGCTGGCAATGCCTATTGTGACAAACTGCGCCTGGCGATTGCAGCCGCTTTGCAGAAGGGACAGATCGGAGATGCTCGCGCAGATCTGGGCCGTCTTTCTCATACCGTGCAGGATTTGTATGCCCACAGTAATTATGTGGCATTGTGGCGCCAGCTTTATCCCGATGCCGTTCCGGACGACATTGACCCGGAATTTGCGATTGTTTTGCAAGATGCACGCTTCCATTCGGGTAAACTCTATTATCCCTTGGAAGTCCTCTCATTTATTGATTCGATTAAACCGTATGTACTCCCACTGCTTCCGCGTGATTCGCATGCCTGGATGAATCTTGACGACCCGGGCCGGCCTGATTTTTCCCATGCTTTTGCCGCGGCGGTCAAACGAACCAGGCTAGAATACCTGCGAATTGTTGAAAAATTATCTTCCGGGGCTGTTTCTGGTTTAACCGGTCTGACAGTTTGAACCGTCGATTTTACTATTTAATGAATAAGATGCACAAATAAATGCTCAATACCTTCATTTCATAAATACGAAAAGGTTATAATCACACCATGGACATGAAAACTCAACTCAATAATGCAGTAAAAGAATCGATGAGATCTGGTGATGAAGTGCGCAAGCGCACCATCCGGATGACGCTGGCCGCAATCAAGCAGGTTGAAGTGGATCGCCGTATCAGCCTTGATGATGCAGCCGTCATTTCAATTTTGCAAAAGGAGATTAAGCTGCGTAAGGAAGCGTTGGAAGAGGCTCAAAAAGCCAACCGGGCCGACCTGGCTGACGACGCGCAGGCTGAAATTGATGTTCTTTCCGTTTTTTTACCCAAAGGCTTCAGCGTGGAAGAGCTTCGCGCTCTGGTGCAGGAAACAATCGTTGAGACAGGCGCATCTGTCCCTGCCGACATGGGTAAGGTGATGAAAGCACTGCTGCCAAAAATTGCTGGCCGCGCTCCTGGCGACCAGGTCAGCGCGCAGGTTCGTGAGCTTCTGCAGAAATAATCTGTGAATCAACAAAATGAACATTGGTGGCAAAAGATACACAGGCATGATCTAATAGCTTTATTGATGCTTGTGGTGACCAGTGTGGCAGCTTATGCCACATTGGTATTGCCGCTTTCCTTGCGCCCGGCCAGCCTGCCGCTGCATGAGGGGCAGGTTTCTGCCCAGGATTTGCAGGCCCCCAGTAACGTGGAATACATCAGCAGCGTGCGAACCAACCAGGCTCGCGATGCCGCTGAAAGGGCGGTTTCCCCGGTTTATACCGCGCCTGATCAAAACATTGCCCGCCAGCAGATAACGCGTTTGCGAACTGAATTGGATAGGATCAGTTCCATACGTGGCGACCGGTTAAAATCCTTTGAACAAAAACAAGCCGACCTGGCGTCGGTCTCTGATCTTAATCTCGATTCAAATACCATTGATACAATTCTGATTACATCAGATGCGCGCTGGATTGCGACCCAGCAGGATGCTTTGCGGGTGCTTGAGCAAATTGTTCGATCACCTGTGCGAGAAGAGAATATCGCAACTGTCCGCGCAGGTGTACAGTCGATTGTCAGCTTTGCTCTGAGTGATGAACAGTCAAATATTGTTGTAAAGCTGGTTACGCCCTTCATTATTTCCAATAGTTTTTTTAGTCCTGAACTTACCGATACAGCCCGTTTGCAGGCCCGCCAGGCAGTTGAACCAGTCACGCAGACTTACCTGGCTGGCGAGATTGTTATTCCGCGAGGCAAGGTTCTTACGGCAGCCAATATTGAGGCGCTGGAAACGCTGGGCCTTGTTCGCACTTTTAATCCGATATTGGATTATGTCGGCACCGCTGCCATGATCATTGGCATGATGACCTTTGTTGGTTTCTACTTCACGCGCCGCCGTCCAGCTTATTACAACGATGGTCGCAGTCTTTTGCTGATCTGTGTTTTGTTTTTGTTGTTCCTGGCGGCTTCCCGGTTGATCATTCCTAATCGCGCTATTCTTCCATATGTTTTTCCCCTGCCAGCCTTTGGTTTGTTGATTGCGACCTTATTTGGCCCCGGGGGTGGCTTGATGCTATCGATCGTTATCTGTATTCTGGCTGCTTATAACCTGCCTAATTCTATCGGGTTGACCATTTTCTATATGCTGGCTTCTCTGACAGGTATCCTCTCGCTTGGAAAAGCGCATCGTATCAGCTCTTTTGCCTGGGCCGCGATTGTTTCTGGTCTGACAGGTATGGCGATCATAACCGCCTATCGCCTGCCTGCCGGGAATCTGGATTGGGTTGGCTTTTTTACACTGACGGGGGCTTCGTTATTGAATGGTATTGCATCTGCCAGTGTGGCGCTGATGTTGCAGTATTTGCTGGCTGAGTTTCTTGGATTGACCACTGGTTTGCGGTTGCTTGAAATATCGCGACCCGATGCACCCCTGCTGCAATTTTTTCTACGCAATGCACCTGGAACTTACCAGCACAGCCTGATGGTTTCCAACCTGGTTGAGCAGGCCGCTGAAAAATTGGCCATGGATACCCTGTTGGTAAGGGTGGGTGCGCTGTATCATGATGTTGGTAAGGCCGCCAACCCTTCTTTTTTTATTGAAAATCAATTACCCAACAATCTTAACCCGCATGATGATGTGGATGCAGTAACAGCTGCTTCCAGTGTGATTCGTCATGTAACAGATGGGGTTGTTCTGGCGCGCAAATACCGGCTGCCGCGCCGGATCATTGATTTTATGCTTGAACATCATGGCACGCTTCTGGCCCGTTATCACTATAACCGGGCTGTGCGGGAGGCGGGTGGCATTGCATCCAGGGTTGATGAAAGCAAATTTCGATATCCAGGTCCGCAGCCGCGCAGCCGTGAAACAGCGCTGCTGATGTTGGCAGATAATGTTGAGGCGCGCACCCGTTCTGAACGCCCAAGGACTGAAGAAGAGATTCGGGCTGTTGTACAAAAAGCCATTGACTTTTGCCAAAAAGAAGGGCAGCTTTCCAATACCCGCTTTACGCTAAAAGACCTATCCGTTATTTCGGATGTATTCGTTACAACTTTGACCGGGTTGTATCACCCACGGATTGCCTATCCTGCGGCGGACGTTCCTGCCGTGACAGAACAACCCGGTACTGGCACACCCAACCTTGGGAAAACGGAGACGAAATGATATATATAGAAAAAATGGAAGGTCTGAATCCAGATATTCCTGAAGAACTGGTTGAGAAAGCGGCCTCTCAAGCCCTCCAGCATCAGTCTGCGCCTGTGATGGCAGATCTGACGATTGTTTTGACAGATGACAACCAGCTGCACGAGCTTAACCAGCAGTGGATGGGTGTCGATGCACCCACAGATGTGCTATCCTTTCCATCTGATGAAATCGATCCGGAGAGTGGCAACCATTATCTTGGCGATATCCTTGTTTCGATCCAGCGCGCTGTTGAGCAAGCCAGAATTGCTGGGCATCCGGCGGAATCTGAAATCCAACTGCTGATTGTGCACGGGGTTTTGCATTTGCTTGGGCATGATCATGCAGCTGATGAAGAAAAAACCCGGATGTGGAGTGCCCAAGCAGAAATCCTGGCTCTTTTGGGACTGGGTGGAATTGAGATACGGGAATGAAAAGCTTGTGGGCCAATGTTTGATTTCATCAGGTTTCGTATTATTTCAATTGGGCATGCGATTCGTGGCTGGGGCTATGTAATTCGTAATGAAAAAAATGCCTGGATCCATGCGGTTGTAACCATTTTCGTGGTTTGCCTGGGCACCTGGCTTGCCATTCCTTTGCGAGATTGGTCCGTGTTGATTTTGGCTATTGCAATGGTTTGGGCTGCAGAATTCTTTAATACCGCCATTGAAGCAGTGGTTGATTTGTCCAGTCCTGTTCATCATCCGCTTGCCAAAGTTGGCAAGGATGTTGGCGCAGCTGCCGTACTGATTGCAGCCTGCGCGGCTGTTTTGATTGGCTTGATCATCCTTGGGCCGCCATTATGGTTGCAGCTGCTCCCAACCCTGATCCGTTTTCTGCGATAAGTTGGAAAACGTTGCAACCAAAGCATTTCTCATTTTGAAAGGAAATATACGAAAGGGAAGAATAACCCTTTGCGAAAAAACCATACTGAGAATTGCTACCAGGCATGAATAAAGAGGAAAATTATTATGGGTTTATCTTTTCGCTTCGGAACGGTTGGTTCTCCGATCGGCACGCCCAAGAAGCCGGGTGGCTCAGTCGGTTCGATACAATTTTGCAGATCGATTGGTCTGGATGCGCTTGAGCTGGGTTGGGTTCAGGCTGTCAGAGTCTCTGAAGAGACCTGTGCAGCCATATCCCAGGCAGCCAGCCAACACCAGGTTGCCATCAGTGTACATGCCCCTTATTACATCAATTTAAACGCCCATGAAGAAGAATGGCCAAAATCCCGCAAGCGCTTGATGGATGCAGCTTTGTATGGCAATCTCGCTGGAGCAACGGATATTATTTTTCATCCGGGTTCATATTTCGAGCAAAAGGCCGAGGATGTTTTGAAGGTGGCTATTCCTCGCTTGCAGGGCTGCATGGATGAACTTCGTGCAGATGGTAACCCTGTCATTTTAAGGCCTGAAACAATGGGGAAAAGCGCCATGCTTGGCTCACTGGAAGACACCATCGAAATGGCAAAATCAATCGAGGGTGTCTTGCCCTGCATCGATTTTGCGCATTTACATGCCCGCCCCGGGGATGGGACGGTAAATTCTTTTGATGAGTGGTCAATTCGCCTGGAAATGGTTGCAAAAGCCCTGGGCGAAAATATGTTGAAACGTTTGCACATTCACCTTTCCGGCATCGAGTATGGCAGCAAAGGCGAGAAAAATCATTTACCTGTCGCGGAGTCTGATCTAAAACTGGCCGATTTGTTCCGCGCCCTGTCCAATTTTAAGACAGGTGGGCGTATTTTATGTGAAAGCCCCATTATGGAAGCCGATGCACTCAATATGAAAAATACCTGGCAGGAAATAAGTGGAGAGCAGGAGTGATTTTTGGTTGTTTCGAACAGTTGGGTGTAAAGAATTTAACTCTGGAAATCTGCCGGGCTGAAGGAATACATGACGGCAGCATGCTGCTCGGTGCGCACAACCAGCCCATTGTTTAGCAGGCCTTCGAAATGTGCGCCGGCTTTCTGGGCAGCGCGCCGGCTGGCCAGATTCCCGACCGCGATGACAATTTCAGCACGGTTGAGCCCCCTGGTTTCAATGGCAAATTTTGCCGCCAGTCGGGCTGCCCGACTGGCGATTCCCTTACCTGTCTGGCTTGTTCGCACCCAATAACCCAGATTGCATGAGCCTTTTTTGTCGTCTATGCCATCCACCCCGCAGCTGCCCAGAAATTGGCCTGTGCCAGATTCCGCGATAACAAAGTGAAAGGCGCTGGAATGCTGCCAGGCCAGTTCTGCAAACTCCAACCAGCGTTGGGCTGAGACCTGATCATAAGCCTGGGTGGCCCAATCCATCCATGGCTGTAGCTCTGTCAATGATTCAAGTACGGCCTGATAAATGAACTGCACATCATCCTGGTGGGGTGGGCGTAATAAAATTAATTCATCTGAAAGCTGAATGTTGGTTTGCAAATTAGATTATCTTGGGAAACAGTAAAAGAAGATGGGAAGTTGGTTTAATATGGAACTGACATTACTTTACCTGATGCATCGATAACGAAACACCTTCTGTTTGTTCTTGACAATAAATTGGATAATCATGATTGGGGTTATTTTATCTTGGATTGAGGTTAAATTAAAAGTGCGGATTATTATCCGCACTTTTGTTAGTTTTGTATGTATTCTTTCAAGTTATGTTCCACAGCGTACGCTGCAGCTTCCGCCCGGTTATTTACACCCAGTTTGGACAGAATACTGCTGACATAGTTGCGAACCGTACCTTCTCCGAGGAATAAGGCTTTGGCGATTTCACGATTTGTTTTGCCTTCTGAAACCAATAACAGGACATGTTTTTCCTGTTGACTGAGATGCGCAAAAGCAGAAGCTTCTTCTTCCTTGACCGCTTTGCGCACTTCTTGAAAGACACGTTGGGTCACAGCCGGGTCGAGCAGGGCTTCGCCGCGACCGACCGCTTCAAGCGCCCGTACCAGATCTTCCCCGCCAATTTGTTTTAATATGTATCCGGATGCCCCAGCGCGAATGGCAGAAAATAGCATTTCGTCTTCGGCATAGGATGTTAGCATAATAACCTTGGTTTCTGGGAAGCGTTGAACGATTTCTTCGCAGGCTTCGATTCCAGATGTACCTGGCAGGCGGATATCCATCACCACTACACTCGGTTGCAGCGCGGCAACCTGCTCGATTGCTTCACGCGCCGAGCCGGCTTCACCTACTACTTCGAAATTGGGGTGCCGTTCTAAGAGGGCTTTTAAGCCCAACCTGACAACTTCATGATCATCGACCAGTAAAATATGCTGCTTTGCCATATTTATAACTTCCTCCAAATGGATTAAGAGTATAGCCGAGAGGTAGAAGGATGGCAAGGGCAAAATATTACCATAGGCTTGCCT
>CAZLJB010000085.1:0-9536 GCA_964559195.1 uncultured Anaerolinea sp.
TGTGGCCCTATCCGGCAGATTACTCCGCCCCGGGGTTTCCCCGGCACCGTGCTCTATGGAGTGCGGACTTTCCTCGACCCTGGCTTGCAGAGCCGCGACCGTCCAACCAACCTGAGGCAGGTTTCATCATACCTGTTCCCAGCCCACCGGTCAATCCATCAAAGCTGTCAGGTCAACCCCAGGTAAAAATGTCCCTTTTTAGCCAGGGCTGTTGCCGTTGTGGCTGACGGGGGAATGAAATATCCGCTTAGGAAGGAACCTTTATGGTCACCCCCTTACCAGCGACCCTTTGACATTCTTGTAACGTCAGACTAAAATGAACTACAAATTGGATTATGCCTTACAATTACATTGACCCAATCAGGAGTCTGGCATTGAAGAGTAAATGGCCTCAAAAATTCGTCATCGGATTGACCGGTAATATCGCGACCGGCAAAAGCGTGGTGCGTAAAATGCTCGAGCACCTCGGCGCCTATGGCATCGATGCCGACGCCCTCTCCCACCGCGCCATCGCCAAAGGCGCCCCCGGCTACCAACCCACCCTCGACGCATTTGGCAAATGGCTGCTCAAACCGGATGGCGAAATTGACCGCGCTAAACTAGGCCGGCTGGTCTTCAATGACCCAGACGCCATGCTGCACCTGGAAGAAATCGTGCACCCGCTCGTCGCCCAGGCCATCGACATCATGGTCAGACGTTCCAGCCAGCGCATCATCGTCATCGAAGCCATCAAGTTGCTTGAAAGCGACCTGCGCAACTCCTGCAACAGCATCTGGGTCGTCAGTGTGCCCCAGGAACAACAACTGCGCCGCCTGATGGAAAAACGCGGCCTCAGCCGTGAAGAAGCCCTCTCGCGCATCACATTTCAGAGCGAACAGCAGCAAAAAATCAACGCTGCCCAGGTCGTCATCCAGAACACCGGTTCCTTTGAAGAAACCTGGAAAAACGTTGTAACCGCCTGGAAAAAATCAAACCAGGTCTCAGATACCACCCAGGTGGTTGTCCAACCCATCCAGGGCGAATTCGTGGTTGCCCGCGGGCGCCCGCGTGATTCTGCCGCCATCGCCGATTTGATTAACCGCCTGAGCAGCAGCCCCAGCCACCTGAACCAAACTGACATCATGGCCGCCTTCGGTGAAAAAGCTTTTATGCTGCTGCAAATCGGCACCAAATCCGTGGGCGTCGCCGGCTGGCAGGTCGAAAACCTGGTCGCCCGCACCACCGAATTCTACATCGACCCGGCTGTCAATCTCGAAAAAGGCCTCAAAACCCTCATCAGCGAAGTGGAGCACGCCTCCCTCCAACTGCAGTGCGAAGCCTCCATTCTCTTCCTGCCAGCCCCCCTGGCTGCCCTGAAAAATACCTGGAATCAACTGGGCTACGAAGAGCGCAGCCCCCACAGCCTGGGCGTCCAGGCCTGGACCGACGCCGCGCTTGAATCTGCCCGGCCAGATACCCTGCTCTTTTTCAAACAACTGCGACTGGACCGTGTTTTACGCCCCATCTAAGGCGACAGGGGCAAGCTGGTAATCAGGGTTTAAGGGCTGATTACCCCTTCCCGGTCGCCTTCTCTCTGATATGACCGAGCTGCTTAACGACCTCTTCTTCATCTTCCAGCGCATAAACTGGCTCAGTCTCCTGGACATTGGCCTGGTGACTCTGGTATTCTTCAGCCTGTTATACCTGCTGCGCGATACCCAGGCCATGGTACTGCTGCGCGGCGTCATCTCGTTGATGGTACTGCTGGCCCTCTTGACCGCCCTGGTGGATCTGCCGGCCTTCTCCTGGCTGGTACGCACCACCCTGCCCGCCCTGCTGCTGGCCATCCCGGTCATCTTTGCCCCTGAGATCCGGCGCGCACTTGAGCGGATCGGCCGCGCCGGCACCTTCATCCGCGGCAATAGCCGCCGCGAAGACCAGAAAATCCAGGCCGCCATCCTGGCCATCGTCAGTGCCGCCGCCCGCTTGTCTTCCCGCCAGCACGGCGCCCTGATCATCATTCAGCGCCTCGACAGCCTGGAAGAATACGTCAACACCGGTGTCATCATGGATGCCCGCCTGACCCCCGAGCTGCTGCTGCAGGTTTTTTATCCAAACACCCCCCTGCACGATGGCGCCGTCATCATCGACAAAATGCGCGTCCTGGCCGGTGCCTGCGTCATGCCCCTCTCGGCCAGCGGCATCCTGGTGCGCTCACCCGAACGCCAGATGGGTCTGCGCCACCGTGCCGCCCTGGGCATCTCGGAGGCCTCAGATGCCATCGCCGTGGTCGTCTCAGAAGAAACCGGATCCATCTCGATCGCCCACGCCGGGCGTATGATCCGCAGACTGGACCCTGAACGGCTGGAAAACATCCTGACCGCCTTCTATCGTCCCGAACAACAAAGCAAGGGTTTCTTCCAGCGCCACTTTCCGTACTTGTTCAAATTGGAAGAATAACGACTCATCATGGCATGGTTCTTGCGCAACCTCCGCTCGTTTCTACTGGCCTTCATCCTGTCACTGGCCGTTTGGGTTTCTGCGGTTACCTCCGCCGACCCGGATGAAGTGCGTGAATTCCCCCAGCCCATCCCTCTCCAGGTCATCGGACAGGACCCCGGGCTGGTGATTGTGGGCAGCATCCCTGCCAGGGTCACCATCACCCTGCGCGCCCCGCACTCGGTCTGGAACCTGATTAACGCCAGCCCAGAGGCAGTCCGCGCCATTTTGGATCTGTCCGGCCTGCAATCCGGCGAACATTCGCTTGAAATCCAACCCCAGGTTTCACTGCGGCCGGTGCGGGTGGTCTCGGTCACCCCACAGAAACTGCAAATCAGCCTGGAACCACTGGCAACCAGCTCGCTGCCGATCCAGATTTCCCTGCTCGGCGAACCAGCCGTGGGTTACGAAGCCGGCAGCGCCAGCCTTGAACCTCTGCAAGCTCTGCTCTCCGGACCACAGTCACAAATCAAGCGCGTCACACGTGTCCAGGTCGACCTGAGCATTGCCGGCTTGCGCCAGGATGTCCAAACCACCCTGCCGCTGCGGGTGCTGGACGTCACCGGGAAAATTGTTCCCGGGCTGACCATTAACCCCGAGTCCATTCAGGTCAGCCTGCCAATCACCCAGCAGGGCGGCTACCGCGATATCGCAGTCAAGGTCACCGTGCGTGGGCAGCAAGCCGGCGGCTATCGTGTCACCAATATCTCCGTCTTTCCACCGGTACTGACGGTCTACTCCAAAAACCCATCCATCGTCAATGACCTGCCCGGCTATATTGAAACCGAGCCGCTCAACCTGAATGGCGATTCGCAAAACGTTGATACGCGTCTCAGTCTCACGCTGCCAGCCGGCGTCACCATCGTTGGCGAACAAACCGTGCAGGTCCAGGTTGGGATCGCTGCCATTGAAGGCAGTCTCAGCCTGAACGGCATCCCGGTCGAGATCATCGGCCTGTCCGCCGACCAGGACGCACACATCTCACCGGCCCTGGTGGATGTCATCCTGACCGGTCCGCTGCCCATCCTCGACAAACTCACCCCCGGCGAAGTCAAATTTGTGGTCGATCTGACAGGCCAGGAAAACGGCACACACCAGGCCACCCCACAGGCTCAAATCATGATCCCGGATATTCGAGTACAATCAATCAACCCCGGAACCATCGAAGTCATCATCAGCCCGGGAAAACCGGCCACTGTCACGCCCACCCCGACCCCCACCAGGACACCAGCCCCCTAGGCGGGCGGCTGCTCCCAGTTAGAACTCAGGAAACTTGAATGCCCAAACCAGTCGTAGCACTTGTAGGACGCCCCAATGTGGGCAAAAGCACGCTCTTTAACCGGCTCGCCGGAGAACGTCTAGCCATTGTGGACAACACTCCCGGCACCACCCGCGACCGCATTTTTGCCGACGCTGAATGGAATGGCGTTCAATTCACAATTGTCGATACCGGCGGTATCGACCCCAGCCACGGCGGTAAGACCCCGCTTTCAATCGGCTCCTCAGACTTCATCGATGAAATCCGCGGCCAGGCCGGGGTAGCAATTCATGAAGCGGATGTGGTGCTGCTCCTGACCGATGGTCAAACCGGCCCGACCCCAGCCGATCACGAGGTGGCCGAAATTCTGCGCCGCCAGCAAAAGGTGATCGATGGGCAACCCTACCCACCCGTGCTGCTGGTCGTCAATAAATGCGAAAGCCTGGCCGAACGCGACGCCGCCCCCCAATTCTACGAACTGGGGCTGGGGGATCCTTACCCTATCTCAGCCGTACACGGCACCGATACCGGCGATCTGCTGGACGTCCTGGTCAAAACCTTCCCGCCCGAAACCCCCACCGTCGAAGATGATTCCGTTAAAATCGCGATTGTCGGCAAACCCAACGCCGGCAAATCCAGCCTGCTTAACCGGCTGGTTGGTCGTGAACGTGCCATCGTCAGCCCCATCGCCGGCACCACCCGCGATGCCATCGACACCCGCATCGATGTCAACGGCATGCCCGTCACTTTGATCGACACGGCTGGCATCCGCCGGCGCGGCCGGATTGACCCAGGCGTCGAAAAATACAGCGTGCTGCGCGCCTTCAAAGCGATTGAACGCTCGGATGTGGCGCTCTTGATGATCGACGCCACCGAGGGCATCACTTCGCAGGATGCCCATATCGCCGGTTACATCCTGGACGAATGGAAAAGCTGCGTGGTGCTGGTCAATAAATGGGATGCGCTTGAAAAAGACAACTACACCATGGAGAACTTCACCCGCGCCATCCGCAATGACCTGAACTTCATGGACTACGTCCCGATTCTGTTCATTTCGGCCAAAACCGGTCAGCGCGTGGAACAGGTCATGCCCATGGCTCTGCAGGTTCAGGAAGAACGCCTGGCGCGCTTGAGCACCTCCAAGATCAACGACATTATCCAAAAGGCCATGGACTACCAACCGCCACCCGCGCATGCCGGTGTGCAGCTCAAAATCTATTACGGCACCCAGGTGCGCTCAGACCCACCCACCTTCGTCTTATTCGTCAACAACCCCAAACTGATGCATTTCAGCTACCTGCGCTACCTTGAAAACTGCATCCGCAAGGAATACGGCTTCCTGGGCACGCCCATCAAGCTGGCCGCCAAAGGCCACAACGACAAAAACTAAAACTGTGCGGGATTTCAAACCACCCGCCAACATCAATCACAATCTGGGGCTGCCCCGCAAACTGCGGATGGCAGCCCCAGTCAAACCCTCAACAAAATCGTGGGGCTGCCCCGCAAAACTGCGCACCCAAACCGCCCGCCCCACCGCCAAACCCTCAACAAAATCATGGGGCTGCCCCGCAAAACTGCGCACCCAAACCGCCCGCCCCACCGCCAAACCCTCAACAAAATCATGGGGCTGCCCCGCAAAACTGCGCACCCAAACCGCCCGCCAAACCCCCAACAAAATCGTGGGGCTGCCCCGCAAGTGGTTATTTTCGCGGATGATCTCTCCGCGAAAATAACCACAAAAAAATAGACATGAAACAGGCTGGCCCAAAGGGCCAGCCTGTTTCTAATCTCTACTGCTCTGCTCAACCAGCCTAATGCACGATGCGCGGTGCAACCCACAGGGCACGATCAGAAGCACCGGTAATAACGGTATCCGTTGAACTGCCTTGCGCCACTACCCTCAAAATAAACGTGACAGTCTGCCCATTCAATGACGAAAGATCGATGTTAATCGTATTCGACAGGCCATCATAGCGCTCATGCAGATCTGAGAAATAAGTCACGGCACTGGAACCAATCTGGTAGCCAATCCGGTAAGTCACAAAACAATTGGTCGCGTTATATTGGCACCCAATCGTGGACTGCAGCTTGTCACCGGTATGAATGAGGACAGCCGGGAAGATGCCCTGGATATAACCGCTAGTCAGGTTATTCGGGACCATCAGCAGACTGGGGCTGTTAATAGTGGTGGTATTCTCAACCTGGACACTGGTCAGCTTATCTGCAACACCATTGTCGTTCGGGTCGGTGCCGGTGTCATAGACTGGCGCAGTTGCCGCGCCGCTCGTCCAGACTGCAGCACTGGGTGGATTGGTGAAATCCAACACCACGCTCGAAGTCGCAGTAGGTGTGGGTGTATTGGTCGAAATTCCGGCACCCGGGGTGGGTGTAAGGGTTTTGGTTGCCGTGGGAACAGCCGTCGCGCTGCCACTGACCGCAATTTCAACCCACCAGGGTCGGTCACCCGCAAAACCAATCCCAAAGATTTGATTGCTGGCGTTTTTCAACATCCAGTAACCACGATAGGTACCGGCCGTGGATGGCGAAGTCAGGTTAGTTGAGAAACTAACCGTGGTATTCGGTGCAATCGTGGAGGTCAGGTTGGTATCTGACCCGCCCATCTTTTCACCACTGGCAAAGACCAGCTTATAACCGGTCGTCCAGGTGCAGGAACCTGTATTTTTGATACTCCAGGTCTTGGTGAAGGCTGTATTCGGACTCAATACCGTGCCATCCGGATAGTTCACATCTGAGATAAAGGTGGCGCGATCACAGCTGCTGATGGAAGGCGTCGCGGTCGGTGTCGCCCCACTCGGAGTGACGGTCGCTATCGTACCGCTGCTGCGGGTAATGCGTGGAGCACCCCATAGAGCGCGGTCACCGGTGGCGTATCCGGCGGCGTTGACATACAGGATAAATTTGACACTCTGCCCGGCCAAAGCCGATAGGTCAATGTCCGCGCGGTAGTACAGGCCTTCATAACGTTCGTTAAAGGTCCAGTAAGTCAGGATCGGGCCGGTTCCAATCTGGTAATTCAACCTGAAAGTGACATAACAGGAAGTAGCATTGAATTCACAGTTGATGATCGACTGGAAATGGTCGCCGCTTTGCACGGTAAAGGCCGGATAAACACCCTGGATCGAACCACCATAGATATTCTGTGGCCCGGTTAAGAGCCCGGCAGAGGTATCTGTGACACCATTCTCCAATACTGGCGCATCCATTTTTTTGGCAAACCCATTATCGCTCTCGGCCGCACCAAAAGTGATGGCTGTCCCCGAGCCGTTCGTCCAGGTGGCCGAAGCCGCATTGGAGACAAAGTCGTAACCGGTGCCGCCACCGGAACCAGCCACGTTGATCTCTACCCAGAACGGCAGGTTGGACGATGAACCAATCCCGAAGATGACTGAACTGGCGTTCTTCAATTCCCAGTTACCTCGGTAGGTCCCGGCAGTGGTCGGGGCGGTCATGGCCAGGGTCAGGTCGATCGTGGCACCCGGCGCAACACTGGTAGCCAGATTGGTCGAGGCTGCCCCACCCATCTGCGATCCGCTCACAAAGACCAGCGCATAACCGGTCGTCCAGGTGCAGGTGCCAATGTTTTTAATTCGCCAGGTTTTGCTAAAGGCAGCCCCGGCACCATAAACGGTGCCATCAGGAACTGTAACATCAGCGACGAACTGGGCCCAATCACATGCAGATGCAGAGACTGGCTGGGGTGCCTGCACAAAACCAAAAATCAAAGCCACCAGCAAAATCGAAGCAACAACAATATTTCTGTGGTTCGTTTTAGAATTCATTCTCATTCTCCTCGATGAAAATACAAAAGCCAATAGAGCTATGGATCAGAAGTAATTACAATTCGAATAGTTCAAAGAAATTGATAGCATTTTCAGTACATAAGAATTCCCATAATATTATATACTGTTTTTGCGTTACACGAATATCTCAAAAAGGTTGCAGTTTTATCAATTTCGTTAAAAATGGATCGGTTTTCAACTAGTGTTACAATAGAACCGGGAAAATTAACTAAAAACCCTCATCCGACTGCTTTCTTTGCCATTAATCATACTATAATACATCAGGTGTCATTCGCAGTGTTCAATTTGAATAATGCCCAAAAATGATGGATGGGTCAATACATTAAGGAGATCAAACCATGAAACTCAGAGAAATACTTCGCTTTACCTGCCTGATCGCCCTGCTGCTCACGCTGGCCGTCAGCCAGACCAACGCCCTGGCGGCTGCCCCCCGGGTGGCCTCCGGCCCAATCGCCAGCATGCGCCTCGAAACTACCGGGCTCCGCTCGGTGGCTGCACCCACCTCGGTCAATATCGACCAGACCGTAACCTATGCGCTTGAACTGAGCAACCTGACTACCCCGCTCACCAGCGTCGAGTTTGGCTGCTATTTCAGTTCCGATCTGGCCAGGATCGACAATATTACCGATGGTAATATCTTTGGCACGGCAGGTACCGATTTCCTTTCAACCATCAACGGCCCCAGCGGTGACACTTTTATTTATGCGGTAGCCGGCATCAACAAAACCACCACCAGCACCAGCGGCACGGTCCTGCATATCGACCTGACCGGCCTGGCGGCCGGCAGCTTCGATTTTAACTGCCAGGTGCGTGCTTCCACTGGCGGCGCCCTGTTTACAGTGCCCTTTTCCAGCACGACCATCACCATCGTCAACCCGACCGGGGATGGCACTGTCGCAGGTGTGGTAACGGCCAGCAAAACGGTCACAATCACACTAACCGGCGCCACCACCCCGACCGGCACTGCCAACCCAACCACCGGCGCCTTCAGCGTGTCCGCCCCGGCCGGAACTTATACCATCAAAGCCAGCGCCCCGGGTTTCCTCGACGCTTCCGGCTCGGCCGTTGTGACCTCCGGGAATATTACCACCAAGAGCACCATCCTGCTGGTAGCCGGGGATATCGTCACCACCGGCACGAGCCATAACACGATTGATGAAGATGATGTTTTGGCGATCGGCAATAACTACAACAAATCCACACCTACCGAAGCTGACCTGAACAATGACGGCGTCATCAACGTGCTCGACCTGCAAATCCTCTCGCCGAACTTCGGCAAGACCGGTCCCATCCCATCTGCCTGGTAATTCATTGCCTGGATAATCGGGCAGGCTGCCCGGTTCACCGGAGGTTTTTTTGTGAAACACCTGATCGCTTTCTTTCTAGTCTGCCTGCTTACCTTCAGTTCCATTTTCGCGCACGGGGCCAGTGCCCAGGCTGCCGAAACCATCTGGATGGAGACCAGCAAAGATTCCTATAGTGCCGGTGAAACCGTCATCGTGACCATTAAGGCAAAATCGGCCACGCCCTTCCAGGGCTTTACATTTAAACTCCGTTACGAACCAGCCTGTCTTCAACCATCTGTGCCCACCAGCAAGCTGGCCGGGCTGAACTATATGCCCGTGCCACAAAAAACCGGGCTCGTGAATGCCATCTTTGCCAACACCAGCCCGTTGATTGCCAATGGCGCACTGGCAGAAGTCAAGTTCAAGATCCTGGCCAGCTGCCAGGGCACCCTCAACCTTGATAAAGCCACTCTGAATGTCTCAGATGCTTCCGGGATGCCGGCTCCCATTCAAGGCATTTTCCTGGGCACCAGCAGCCTGCTGATCACCACCGGCGGTTCTGAAGCGGTACCCACTCAGCCCAGCTCTGCCCCCAAGTCCACCCAAACCACCCGGCTCGTCATCACACCCAATTCTAACTCCAACACCCAACCGCTGATCGATCTCACGCCCCAAGGCAGCAGCCCAACAGCT
>CAZLJB010000086.1:0-1948 GCA_964559195.1 uncultured Anaerolinea sp.
CATCCTTTAAACCTTCTGCTTCAATGCCACCCGAGCCAACCATCATTAACACCCCAAACTGAGGGTCTCGCACAGCGCCGATAATGACTTCCTGTCCTGCGCTGATCTGAGCCTGGAGCGTAATGCCTTCAATAGAAGCATCCGGACGGGCCGTCCGGGCACGTTCTTGTAGGGTGGCATAGCCCTGTACAACCGCTTCGATGCTTCCCAGGTTGAGCAGGACTCCGCCTATATCTGATTTATGCAGGATATCAGGACTGGCGATTTTTGCCACCAACGGAAAACTCATTTTAGCTGCCAGGTGTGCGGCAGACTCGGCTGAAGTTGCCAGTTTGAGCGGAGAAGTGGGTATCCCATAAGCCGAAACCAGTTCTTCGCCATCGCAGCTTGAACATGCTGCAGGACTAAAACCCCTTTGAAAACCGGTCTCAGCTTGGCTCGCCAAAAAATCTGACCGGCGTGCCAGCGCACCCATGGCCGAGGCTGCCCGTTCAGGAAAAGGATAAACCGGAACACCTGCTCCGACAAAATGCGTATGAGCCCTGGCGGTCAGGTATGCGCCCATTTGTGCCACCAGCACAGGTTTGGAGGCAGCCTGGATCAGTGGTATCAGCGCATCGGCAACATCTTCGGCGGCATGGCTGGGAGGTGGCAGGGTGATGACCATAACTCCATCCACAACCGGGTCGGCCAATAATATTGCAAGGCATTTGGCGTATTGATCCGGAGAGGCTGAAGCCAGCATGTCAACCGGGTTGTGAGCGCTGGCGGCCGGCGGGAGCAGTTCCATCAGGCTGATTTCCGTCTCTGGGTTGAGTTTGGCAAGTGCCAGCCCTTCGGTCTCAATTGCATCACTGGCAATCACGCCCGGCCCTCCTGCGCTGGTCAGGATGGCGATATTCTTTCCTTTTGGCAACGGGCAGGCTGAGAGTGCCTGGGCCCAATCGAATAATTGTTCGGCGGTATTGGCGCGCAGTACCCCGGCTTTTTCAAATGTGGCGATCAGCGCAGCTTCAGAGCCTGCCAGAGCACCGGTGTGCGATGCTGCTGCCCGTTGTCCGGCGGCAGTACGTCCAACCTTGAGTGCAACAATGGGTTTGCGCTTGCTGATTTCATGGGCAGTTTCGTAAAATTTCTGACCATTTGAAATGGTCTCGAGGTACATGCAAATGGTTCGGGTATGCGGGTTGTTTGCGATAGCTGGCAGCAGCGATGTTTCATTCAGGTCCACCTGGTTACCAAGCGAGACCAGCTGTGAAAACCCAAAGCCTTGCCCACGTGACCAATCGATCACGGCCGCGCAAAAGGCGCCTGAATGTGACAGAAAGGCTATGTTGCCACGCACTGGCATGGGTGGGGCTAAAAAAGTGGTGTCAAAGGGATGGTGGGTATCCAGCAGTCCAATACAATTCGGCCCGACCAGGCGTATGCCATATTCCTTGCAAATCCTGACAACGTCTTCTTCCAGTCTTGCGCCTGCTAGCCCGGTCTCGCGGAAGCCACCTGAGGTCAGGATGGCGGCCTGGATGCCGCGCTTGCCCACCTCCCGCAGGGTTTGGCCCGCAAAAGCTGCCGGAACGATGATCACTGCCAGATCCACCGGATCTGGCACACTGCTGATGGATGTATACATGCTGTGTGAAAACAGGGTTCCACCTTTTGGGTTAACAAGATGCACTTGTCCCATGTAGCCGCTTTCAACCAGGTTGCGCGCAACAGCATATCCGAGTTTGGTAGGGTCGCTGGATGCACCGAGGATGGCGATGCCGCGCGGATTAAATAACGAGTCGAAAGTTTCAGTCATGGAACCTCTTGATGTACAGAAAGGAATTGTCCGTCGGTAAGGTTTGCCTTTGCAAAACCTGGTATGTGAATTTCCATGGATTGGATAATTAACCAGCCTGAAAACCGCTCCCGATTGTATCATTTTCCAATCTGCTGAAGTTAG
>CAZLJB010000086.1:2048-9478 GCA_964559195.1 uncultured Anaerolinea sp.
AGAATAACCGTCATCATTTCATTTCGCGGATTTTTCAGGATCAGGGAAGTATAATAGCTCGGCTTTGATTTCCTGGTCCATCTGGAGCCTTCATGAGTTTTACGAGTATAACTTTTGCCATCTTTTGCGGCGCCGCGCTGGTACTTTACTGGCTGGTGCCTCGCAAGGGCTGGCAGAACATCATTTTGCTGGCAGCCAGTCTAATTTTTTATGCCTGGATTCAACCTTGGTATGCCGTTTTGATGGGGGTTTCCACTATAGTAGATTATTTTCTGGCAAAAGCGATGTTTAAAGCCCGTGAGCGAACCAGGTTATTTCTCACGATCAGCCTGATCATGAATCTAGGCGTCCTGGCATTCTTTAAGTACTATGATTTTTTCAATACTGCGCTGGCTTTACGATTGGATCAATTGGGGCTGGGTGGTGATTTTTTCCTGGTTGGCATAGCCTTGCCGGCCGGGTTATCGTTTTACACCATTAAGAAACTGATATATATTCTGGATGTTTCCCGGGGCACATTTAAACCAGTTGGCAGCCTGGTGGATTTTGGGCTGTATGTTTCTTTTTTCCCACAAATTATTTCTGGTCCCATCGACCGCCCCCAGAAACTATTACCGCAGATTGAATCTGCCCGCAAGTTAAAACTCGAAAACCTTACAGCCGCCTGGCCGCTGCTGTTAATGGGTTTCTTCAAAAAACTGGTGATTGCCGATACCATGAAATCCATTGTTGATCGTGTTTTTGAATTACAAGAACCTTCCAAAATGCTGGTGTGGACGGCCGCGCTGGGCTTCACCTTGCAAATCCTGGCTGACTTTTCGGCATATACCGATATCTCGCGTGGTATTGCACGCTTATTTGGGTTTGAGACTTCTGAAAATTTCCGCACGCCTTATCTTGCGCTCACTCCTTCCGAATTTTGGAACCGCTGGCACATCACGCTCTCCAGCTTTTTGCGGGATTATATTTTCTTCCCTCTGCGTCGGAGCTTGCTTCGCAAACGAAATCTGCCTGGTTGGTTGGTAAGCGCCATTCCGCCGTTGGTGACCATGTTAGTGAGTGGGCTTTGGCATGGGGCTGGTTGGACCTTTCTGGTTTGGGGGTTGTATCACGGCAGTTTGATCTTTGCTTATCAAACTGCTGGAATTCAAGGAGAGTGGAAATTAAGCGGTAGCATCAGGAAATTTTTTGCCTGGCTGTTGATGATTGGGTTGGTGGCCTTTGGCTGGTTACTGTTTCGCGCGCCATCCATCAACTGGATTGGCAGCCTGTTGTTTCAGTTCCCCTGGCTCGGTTCAAACAAGGATTTCATCATTATTCTGGTTATCATTTCCATGTTACTGGCTTACGCTTTGCCTCTGGTATTAAAATTGCTAATGGACCGTTTCTTGCCGGAAAGTTCTTGGTGGCATGCCGTATTTTATGCCTTGATCAGCCTGGCTATTATTTTATATACCAATTCATCTAATCCGGACTTTATTTACTTCCGGTTTTAAGGTTATTGAATGCGTCTATTACTTCGATATTTATTGATTCTTGGGTTTTTGCTGGTGGTTTCATCGGTTTTGATTCCATTACGCTATGATATTGCTTACCCAAAAAAAGTTGGTCCAAAATTTAATAATTTCATCAGGATGCAATATCAGGATAATCTGGTAAAAGACAATCCGGATCTGGTGTTGATCGGTGATTCTGTCCTGGCGATGGGTGTGGATAGTGGGCAGTTGGCGCGGCAAACTGGTGTAAGCGCGGATGCGATTGGCATTCCGGGTTCCGCGTCGGCGGTATGGTATCTGTTAATGAAGCATATCATCATCACTGCTCCGCATAAACCGCACTATGTAATTGTCGTTTTTCGTGACACGATCCTGACCGTCCCGGATTATCGTGTCAATGGAAAATATTTTGCATTGTTGGATGAGCTGGCCAATACAGATGATACTGTTGTCACCCAGAAGGCTTTTATCCAACAAATGAGCCCGATTGAGAAGTGGGCTGATCGTTTCGTGCCGGTCTATGGTTCCCGGCTGCGGGTGCGTGAAACAGTCGATTATTACATTCGCTATACCCTCTCTGGGTTGGCTGGCTGTGACCAGAAGTGCAATGATGATGCCAATTATTCTGTTTTCCTGGATCTCAACCTGGATTCGAATATGCTTGTTGAAGCCATCGCCACAGCCGAGGCCTATCTTTACACTCCAGAACAGATGGCTTTTTCCACCCAGCTCGATAAATCGTTCTTGCCAGATATTGTGCGTATGGCCAAAGAGAATAACATCCAATTAATCCTGATGCGTACCAAGCATCTGGATATGCCAACTGAAGCCACTGAACCTGCAGCACTGAAGGGTTATATTGGGGCACTCAACCAGTATGCCGTTCAGAACGATCTCATCATGCTGGATTTTTCTCACGAAGAACGTTTGACCAACGATTTGTTTGTTGATACACACCACCTAACACCGGCCGGCCAAAGCGTTTTTACCGAAATGTTGGCCGAAGCCTTAAAACCAATCTTGAAAAAATAATAATCGATCCCCACATAACTCTTATGGGTCTGCGTGCTCGTATCCTTCCGTCACTCTTTAAGAGTTAATCTGGGGCTGAACCAGACCGCCGCAACCAACAGTACGTCGGCGGTGATCAAGGCCCCACCTTTGATTGCGAAAGGCGTTGGTTTGAGAGAATTTAGATAAGCTACATCTGCCGGAGTAAAGTCCGTGGGTGTGGCAGTAACCTGCTCCTGAAGGGCGGCATAGAGTTTTTCTTCACGGTTCTGGTGGGTGGAAAGCGAAAAGATGCTGAAAGTTGCAATGAATAGGAAAGCCAGCGAGATGATGTTTCGCACAGGTGGCCTGGCGACAATTTCTGGATTGGAAAAAACAAACCCCAGCACTGCCAATGAAATCAGGATATGGATATTCCAAAAATCCAGGAATTGGTGCGAATGCTGCAGCAGGATGTTGATAAGTTCAGCATATTTAATCATGGTTTTGTCCTGTCGAAATTACCATTTATCCCAATGAACTATTTCTTCCAACGTTCTGCGTCCGCCAATTTTGGGTACTGCGCTCAGTTTTTCCGCATCAGCCGGGTACCCAAAGGATAACGCCAGTCGTAAATGCCATTCGTTCGGAAAACCCAGAATTGCCCGCGCTTTTTCTGTTTCGTAAATCGAGGCAGGGCACGATCCTATTCCCAATTCCCAGGCTGCCAGCTGCATAAAAGCAGCTGCCTGGCCACAGTCCACCAGGTGTTGAAACTTCTCGTTTGGGTCTGGAATCAGGATGGCAACCGCCATCGCAGCCCCGGCAATATGTCCGGCCCATTGACCACATTCTGAGAGGTCTTTCAGGATTGCCTGATCACGAATGGCGATAAACTGCCAGGCCTGGGTATTTTTGGATGATTGCGAGCGTCGTCCTGCGTTTAAAATGGCGATGACGGCTTCTTCAGGCAATGGCGTCTTTTGAAACTCGCGTATGGCGCGTTTGGTGCGGATGGCTTCAGAAACATTCATGGGATCTCCTTAAACATGCGCCAAATAAATAGGCTCGGGGGTTGTATTCGGTCATCACGAAATTCCGGGCAAATAAAAGCTCGTGGTTCTTGAAGTGTGGGTTCTATCTGGCCTGGTTGATTTTATTATTTATTTTAACCGGTTTATTGGATAACGATCCAATCGGATTGGATTTCACCAACAATTCACAGCTGAAAAGCAAGAAGTTTTGCTGATATATACGATCTCCGAAAAACCGATCCAAACTTCCTGTCCGGGGGAGTGCCCTACTCATATTCCTTTAAAGCAGGTATATTATGATGATGGGAACAATCTATCTCATCACTGCGTCTTTGATTTGGGGAGTGCTGCATTCTGTGCTGGCCTCGCATACTTTCAAGCATCAGCTCCGGTTATGGTTTGGATCGATGGTTTATTTCAGGATTTACCGCCTTTCTTATAACCTGTTTGCCATAGCCAGCCTTTTCCCAATTGCACTTATACTGGTCACCTTTCCAGACCAGACTCTGTACAGCATTCCAGCTCCATGGGTATATCTAACTAGTCTTGGCCAAGGGCTGGCAGTTATTGCTCTGATTGCCGGCGTAATGCAAACCGGCCCGTTGGAATTTGCTGGTCTGTCTCAACTCTCTTCATCCTACGCTGATCTGCCGCCAGCCGGCCTGGTTGTGAGTGGCTTATATGCTTATGTGCGCCATCCGCTTTATAGCGCTGGATTGATGTTTATATGGCTTACGCCTGAAATGAGTATAAACCGGCTGGTTTTGTGGATTGTTTTCTCCGTATACATAATTATTGGTGCATATTTTGAAGAGCGAAAATTGTTAATCGATTTTGGCAGTGCATACCTTGAATATCGAGCCAGAACGCCCATGCTGATCCCTTTATTACGAAAACAAGCCTGAAAAGATATGACCCCCACCGCCCCCATTCGATTTGTTCGCCCGCGCCGGGAACGTCACGAAACTGGCGCTGTCTGGATTCAGTTGTCCGTTGCCTTGCTGGCGGGTATAGCAAGCTTCCTGCTTTTGGTGATGTTTATTTCGTTGGGCTATCGCATCCTTTATACCGGACGCATTTTTCCTGGCGTTTCCATTGCTGGGGTGGATGTTTCCGGGCTGAACCAAAGAGATGCAGCGCGAAAGATCCAGTCTGCGCTGACCTTTCCAACCAGTGGAAAGATTGTTTTTAGTAACGGCGCCAATGTTTGGGTTGAGGCCCCGGCCAATCTTGGAATGCAGCTGAATGGACCAGCCTCAGCCAAGGCTGCCTTTGATTTTGGGCGCTCAGCAGGTCTTTTTCAGGATGTTTTTGACCAGTTGAATGCCTGGCAGGTTGGAGTAGTTATGCCACCAGTGATTGTGTTTGATCAGGATATGGCCTATAGCTATCTTCAAAAGCTGGCCTCCAGTGTGGAAAAACCGGTTATTGAAGCCAGTCTGGTTATTAATGGTTTGGATGTCACGTCCCAGCCCGGGCAGGCGGGTCATATATTGGATTATCAAGCAACCCTGGTTTTTCTATATGCTCAATTGCAGTCTTTCCGGGATGGAGGCGTGCAAATTGTCATGCAAGATCAGTCTCCCCAGGTGTTGGATGCCAGCCTGCAGGCCGAGGCTGCCAGACGTTTGCTGGCGGCTCCTTTTTCGATAACCTTGCCAGATCCGCACAGCGCTGACCCTGGCCCCTGGCAGCTTCAACCGTCGGAACTGGCGCCCATGCTGCGCGTTGGACGCCAGGGCAGCGGCCCAGGCTCGCAATATGTTGTGCAGCTGGATCAGGATAAACTCCAGGTTACCCTGGAAAATATTGCGAAACAAGTGGATCGCCCCGAGGCGGATGCCCGCTTTATTTTTAATGAACAGACCAGCCAAATTCAACCCATTCAAGCCTCCCGGATTGGTTTGCGGGTCGACCTGCACGGTTCATTGGGTGAGATTCAAAAAGCGATTGGCGCCGGGCAACAATCTGCTGCTTTGGTTGTAGCAAGTACCCAGCCGCGGGTTGCAGATACAGCTACCAGCCAGCAGTTGAATATCGTCCAGTTAGTAGGGTCCCAATCGACCCATTTTTATGGCTCCAGTGATGCGCGTAAAAAGAATATCGAGACAGCTGCCTCAAAATTTAACGGTTTGCTTGTGCCCCCCGGTGAGACCTTTTCGATGGGCCAGTATATGGGAGATGTGAGTCTGGATAATGGCTTTGCCGAGGCTTTGATTATTTTTAACGGGAAAACCATCAAGGGTGTCGGTGGTGGTGTCTGCCAGGTCAGTACAACTTTGTTCCGAACTATCTTTTACGCCGGTTTTCCGATTGTTGAACGCCATGCTCACGCCTACCGGGTTCTGTATTATGAACAGGGCCAAGGTGGTCGAAATGATCCCAGCTTGTCGGGTTTTGACGCAACGGTATATTTCCCACTGGTTGATTTTAAATTCACCAATGACACACCTTACTGGTTACTAATGGAGACTATTTTTGATCCTGTCGATAATTCCCTGACCTGGAAGTTATTCTCCACATCGGATGGACGGAGCGTGCAGGCCAATTTTTCCGGTCCGACCAATGTCGTGCCGGCTCTGCCGCCGGCCATTTCGTTTAATCAGGATGCGGAACCTGGTTCGGTCAAACATGTTGATTACGCAGCGGAGGGCGCTGACGTTACCATTAACCGCACGGTGGTCCGTAATGGCGCTACCTATTTTAATGATAATTTTGTCACCAAGTACCAGCCCTGGGCCGATGCCTGCGAATACGGCCCAGGAGTTAAAGACCCTGAAAAAATCTTAAAAAAGAAGGGTTGGTGCCAGAAATCTTGATGCGTGGTACAATTTTTGGTCGTTAAGCTGCCTGGCAGATGTGTTCCTGCTGGTTGGGTAGCCTTGTATCTTAAAAAGGTTATGTATCTTCATCACATTTTTGGATGGCGACCAAAAAACTTTTCAAATATTCGTTTGGCTACAATTGAAAAGATTTTTATTTCGTTTTCTGGTCTGGTTGTCTCAAATAATTACGGTCATTGATGCACAATTTCCAAGGAGAATTGAATGGTCTCTCAAGAATTGCTTGAAATCTTGCGTTGTCCGGCTTGTGTGCGTGAAAAGGATGGTTTGCTTAAACTCGTCCAGGAAACCTGGCTGGTATGCCAGGATTGCGATCGCAAATACCCGATTGTGGATGATATCCCTGTCATGCTAATTGATGAGGGCGACAAGTGGGTCATGACAGCGCTGGAAAGTCTGCCTGTCCCACCCCCAGCCCGGTAATATGGATGGGCCTGAAAATCTGTGTGCCGAGTTGGCCTGCGGCGATGACGAACGTGCTGAAAGGGCTGCGCTGCGCCTGGCAGAGATTGGACGGGATGCCCTGCCTTTTATCCGGTTTCTGCTAGCGAACCCGGATGCAGATGTTCGTTGGTGGGCGGTTCGTACCCTGGCTGGTTTGAAAATTGGGAACGAAGCCACCCCTGACTTGTTGGTTGCCCTGGAAGATCGATCCAGTGAAGTTCGTCAGGCGGCTGCCATGGCTTTTTGCCAGCATCCTGATCCGCAGGCAGCACTGGCGCTTGCAAAGGCGCTTTCTGATCCGGACCCGATGACAGCCAGGTTGTCATCGAATGCCCTCAGCAGGCTTGGTCAACAAGTTACACCGGTATTATTGGAAGTTTTAAACGGTGGAACCCGCGCCGCCCGCTTGGAAGCTGTTCGGGCGCTGGCTGAAATCAAAGATCATCGCGCCATTCCAGCTTTGATGCAAGCCCTTGAAACTGATTCTGCTTTAATGCAGTATTGGGCCGGGATTGGTCTTGATAAGCTTGGTGTCGGCATGGTTTATCTCAAACCGGAATAAGCCCGGATTCTGAAAACGGAGTATCCGGCGAAAAACTTAAAAACAAACTATGAAAAATGGA
>CAZLJB010000087.1:0-9449 GCA_964559195.1 uncultured Anaerolinea sp.
GTTTCGGCGGTTTTTTCATGGGCAACGATTGTGCATTCCATAGCCCGTGCGCCCAGGGTCCGGTCGGGGTGTCCATCGATGTTGATTAATAATCGTTCCACTCCGCTGTTTAAACCCAATAAAGCTGCACGCCATGAGCGTGCATCTTCTGGTGCTGGTGGGGCATCAATCTGGATCAATCCGTGCGGAAGGGCAATTGCGCCCAATGTCACGCCGGGGTATTGTTCTTCAATATAAACCTGATTGGCAATTGCCTGCATGCAAACTCCTCACTAATTCAAAAAAAATTCAGTAATGCCTGTGTTCAGGCTTTTATTATCGGCAGGGTTAAAATAAATTTCGAACCATGTACTGGCGCCGGTTCTACCCAAATCTTGCCCTGATGTCCCAGGACTGCCAGTTTGCAAAAAGCCAATCCAACACCCAGACCTCGTGCGCCATTTTCGTTTTTTAACCGGATGAACTTGTCAAATACATGTTCTCGATCTGCCTCTGGAATTCCGGGGCCGTTATCCTGTACAAAAAGACGAATAAAATCACCATCTTTTTCGGCTCCAACCCTAATTTCCCCACCAGTTGGCGTATATTTTGCCGCATTTTCCATTAAATTGATCAGCACTCGCCGGATCATGTCTACGTCTACATAGACCTGGGGTATATCGGTGGTCATAATGGATAGAATGGTTTGATCCCGACCTTCAGTCGATGGTTTGACCGCCTCAATGCTGTAACTGACCAGCCCGGAAACATCCGCAAGTTGGCGCTCTCCGATCGTTTGGTTATGCTCCAGACGGTTAATATCCAGCAGGGAACTGACCATCCGTTCGATCCTGTTAATGGAGTGGTGTGCAATTCGCAGGATGGGTTGGGCAGAATCCCGCTCTGAAGTTGGGATGATGTCGTCCAGCATTTCTACGCTTGAGAGTAAATTTGCCAGCGGCGAACGCAAATCGTGATAGATCATGGCTGTCAGGTCTTCGCGCAGGGTATCCAGGTCTTTACGCTCTGTAATATCACGCAATATCCATTGGATCGATTCTGCGTTCTCAAAGACCACCTTGCGTGCATAGACCTGCACCGGATGTGTTTTACCCAGACTGTCAACCAGGGTCGACTCATAGGTAACGGTCGCATCCCCAATTCCCCCCAGGGTTGATCCAGCCTTTTCCTGGTTGATCACGTGCACCTTGCCAATATGTGCAGCGTGTAACATGGCTGGAGAGCTTCCAGTAAAAATAACGGCTTGCTTGTTTACTTCCAGGATTTTTCCGTTTAAATCGGTGATGATGATGGGGTCAATGCTATCCTCGAACAAGTCGCGATAGCGTTTACGAGCCAGGTCCAGGCTTTCAAATAATTGGGCATTCTGAATGGTTGTTCCTGCCAGCGCACCCAGACCGGTTAAGACCAGCAGCGCGTCTGGATCGAATGATTTGGCCTTCGGGTTAATAGCTTCCAGTATGCCAATTACCTTATCTTGAACAGAAATGGGGACACAGGCAAAACCGCGGACTTTTACACCCTCGATTCTTTCCGATTCTAAGAGCAGCGGCTGAGTATCCGATGCAGTCGAGGGGATGATGACCCCACGTCCCTGGCGAACTACCATGCCTGCTATTCCGTCGCTCAGTGGAATACGTCTACCGATCAGCGTGGTACCGTTTTCACTTGCTGCGCGGAAGACTAGCTCCCGTCCATCCACCATCGCCAGGGCTGTGATATCCACTTGCAAGGTTTGTTTGGTTTGTGAAATGATATTGTCAAACAAATCATCAATGCGCACAGTTGAGTTTAAATACGCTGCGCCTTCAGCCAGGGCGGTCATAACGCGGGCCTGGCGTTGACTTTCTGAAAAAAGGCGCGCGTTCAGCACAGCGATACCTGCCTGGTCTGCAATCGCTTGCATCAATTCCAGATGTTCGTCTGTGTAGGCTCCTGGTGTTGGATGTACCAATGTAAGCACGCCTACTAGTTTTTCACGGGCCATTAATGGCACACAAATTGCCGATTTTGCGCCAGACCGTTCGATTTTATCGTCTTCGCGATGTAGCCAACGTGCATCCTGGCTGGTATCCGGTACCAAAACAGCCTGATGACTGCGTAGCACCCAGCCAGCCAACCCGCGGTCAACAGTCTCTTTCAGGTGTAGGGTTGTGCTATCACGGACCTGGTTTCCGTATACAAAGGCGGAATCGACCGCCTGACCATTGTCATCCATCACCACCACGCTGCCGCGTTCACCACCCACGTTGTGGATGGCCGAAAATAACACGCGTGTTAAAACAGTTCTTAATTCCAGCGCAGTGGCGAATTCACGGCTGACTTTGTATAGTAATTCCAGGACTGCGCGTTGGTTTTCGGGCATAGATCCTCATACAAATTTCTTTAACAACGGCTTGGCGCATCACCCGCCTCCCACCGTTGCTACGATAAATATTTTAAACCTGAGCCAGTGTTGAACAGAACCACGCGTTCCTGCCTGCCAACCCAGCCGTTATTGAGTAATTTCTGTAAACCAGCCAGGCAGGCTGCGCCTTCGGGCGCGCTAAAAATCCCTTCATGGGACGCTATTTCCTTCTGGCAATTCTGGATTTCGGTATCAGAGACAGTTAGTGCGATTCCCTTACTCTTACGAATAGCTCGTAGAATTAATCGATCTGCAAATGCCCCGGGAACTCTCAACCCGGAAGCAATCGTCTGGGCACCTTCCCAAAACACTGCTCTATCGCTATTTTCGGTAAATGCGCGAACGATTGGAGCACAGCCTTCGGCTTGAACACTGACCATGCGCGGCCGTTTCGATCCGATGAAATCCATTTCTTCCAATTCTTCAAAAGCTTTCCACATACCTACCAAACCAGTGCCACCACCGGTTGGGTAAATAATAACATCGGGTGTTTCCCAGTCGAAGGCTTCCGCCAGTTCCAGTCCCATGGTTTTTTTGCCTTCGCAGCGGTAGGGTTCCTTGAAGGTTGAAACATCAAACCATCCCTGGCGTTTGGCGGCTTCACTGGCCAACCTGGCTGCATCCGAGATCAATCCATCCACAAGTACCAATTCTGCTCCGGCAATTTTTACCTCAATCTGGTTGGATAAGGGCGCATCCTTCGGCATAAAAACATGTGCCTGAGCACGGGCTCGAGCAGCATAGGCAGCCAGGGCGCCACCCGCATTGCCCGCAGTTGGAATCACAAAACCATGTAAACCTAATTCCAGCGCCCGCGCGACAGCCATAACCAGTCCACGTGCCTTGAAGGATCCGGTTGGATTGCCGGATTCATCTTTGATATAAAGTCCATTAATTCCAAGGCGCTTGCCCAGGTTGTTTGCTTTTAATAACGGGGTATCGGCTTCTCCGAGTGTCAGGCGAAAAGCTTGGGAACGCACAGGAAGAATCTCGCTCCATCTCCAAATACCTTTCGGGCGGGTTTTCAATGCTTCGCGGGTAAGTGTTTTTTTTGCAGCTGCCAGGTCATAGCGTGCCATCAGTGGTCCGCGACATTCCAAACAGTATGTTTGTACTTCGTCTGCGTTAAATGATTTGCCGCATTCAGGGCATTCCAGGTGGGTAAGGGCACTTTCAGCCAGATACATGTATTAAAGTATAGCACATCTGACTGTTTCTCTGCCAGATAGGCTTGTTGCGTGTAATGATGATTCGGGCAAAGCTTTCGGTATTACAGTACATAGCATAAAGCAGATGGCACAACCTGTCGCCATCTGCTTTATGCTATATGCTGTTTTAGCTGTTTAGATTGCCAAAATGGTTGATGTGAGAGCCGTACTATTCACCTGCTGGCCTTGTTTGTACGCGTTTAAACCTGCTTGCACCTGGTTGGTTGTCAGCGCTGCCTGGTTCTGGTTTTCGCTCGAGGCCTGTTTTATCGTGAAAAGAAGTTCTTCCTGGTACGAAACAGTTCCATCCTGGTTGGCATCACGTTTATCGTATATCTTGTCCGTGGATAACTTGCTAGTATTGCTGGTACTTGCGCTGCTTTCAACCGGTTTTGGCGTGGCGCCAATCCTGACCGGAGGGTTGCCTGCCGATTTTTGCGGGGCAGAACTGTTCTCTGTATTGTTGGTGGATGTGTTTTCGGTTGTTGCACGGGTACGCATGGATGCGCCCAAATCAACTGTGGTTGAACTGCCAATTGCCTGGATGCTCATAATTACTCCTTTCAAAACATGCACATGGATCCAAAATTGCGTAATGATCCTGGTTCTGTTATCGACCAGTCAGGCTGAAACTTGAGGGCTTTAGTACCCAATATTTAAAACTGGTTCAATAAAAACGGCCAATTTATTTAATGCAAACGTGAGTGGAAATCCATGCTCGCATGTTACTCTGTGAAAAATAGTTCAACTTCTTTTTGGGTAGCATTTCTGTCCAAGGCTGATCACAGTATAGATAATAAATATTATCTACTGGAACAGAATACAGTTTTGTGTTGATTCAGCGTAAAATAAACATACAGAAACTGCCATTACAATTTATTTTCACATATGAGCGATTATTGGTGGTTTTCCCCACAAAATTTTTTCTTTTTCGGGATGTTTTTTTATCTTTGGAAAACAATCCGTGAGTGGTTACTGAAATAAGATAGAAAAAGCGTTTACTCTGACGCTATCAAAGTAGAACCTAAATATTATTAGGAGAACCAATATGTCTCTAGACCTGCCCCGAATTCAGGCCCTCTGTTTTGACGTAGATGGTACTTTAAACGATACGGATGACCAATTTATTGACCAGGCACTGCCTTTTTTTAAAGCTGTCAGATTTTTATTACCCGGCAGAGATTTTCAGCGCGCTGCCCGCCGGTTTGTGATGTGGGCAGAAGCGCCCGGAAATTTATTACTCGGCGTACCCGATCGGTTTGGATTTGACGATGAATTGGCAAAATTTGCCAGCTGGCTCAGTCAGAATCATAAGACCAGGATCAAGCATTTCCGTCCAATAGTAGGAATCCAGGAAATGCTCGCACAACTGCATACGCGTTACCCGCTTTCCGTGGTGAGCGCGCGTGACGAAACCACCACCCGGGAATTTTTGCGCCAGGCGGCGATTGAGCAATATTTCACGTGCGTAGCCGGGGCGCTGACAGTAAAACACACCAAGCCTTATCCCGATCCAATTTTTTGGGCGGCTCGGCAAATGGGCGTCCCGCCAGCTAACTGCTTGATGATCGGTGATACAACAGTGGATATCCGCGCGGGAAAAGCTGCTGGTGCGCAAACTGTAGGCGTGTTATGTGGATTTGGGGAAGAACCTGAACTACGACGCCTTGGTGCTGACGAAATCCTGGAGACTACGCCCAGTCTGGCGGATTTACTTTTGAAATAGTTGGTTTTATTGCAAACGGTTTGGGGTGTTTTTCGGAAACTTCGCTTCCGAAAAACACCCCAAAATTTATATATTGACTTAAATTCGACCCTGATTGATCTTGACTAAGCTGCGGCCGGGGCAGGTTTGATTTTCTGCATGAAGATGACCCATAACACTGCCAGCAGCAGCCCCCCGATTAGAAATGGGACTGGTGCGCCAAACCATTGAAATAATGAGCCAAAAAAGAGCGGCGTAATGGCGTTTGCCGCGCTATAAAATCCTGATGAAACCCCTAGAATGCTGCCCACCTCGTCCTTACCAGCAGACTTGGTGATCAAACTGTTAATAGCAGGATGCAACACACCGCCACCCAGGGCTGCCGGAAAGGATGCGATCAAAACCCAGATTATGCCGGGCCAGCCCTTATTTGTTTCAGGTGGCAGGGCAACGTTAATTATTTGGGTCGAGGCTCTACCCTTCATTTCTGCGGTTATTTTTGTCTGGTTGTACCATGGCACCGGGATTTGGGGGGTGAGTGCCGTCAGTATCAACCCGATCGCCAATGTGGAAAGCCCGAGCATTACCAACCAGCGATCACCATATTTTTTACTCCATCGCCCAATAAAACCGCCCTGGATGGCAACAATAAACAACCCTGCCAGAACAAATAATCCTGAGGTATCCCGTGCCCCCATCCCCAGGCGGTTAAGTGCAAACAGCGAGAACATTTGCTCATAACCCCCAAAGGCTAGCTGTTGGGTAAACATCAGCACCAATAAAATCCCAATTGTTGGACGGTTGATTGATTGAGCCATGGCTTGAAATGAGAATGGCGACTTCCCGCCGGCACGACCTTTTTGTGGATTGCGTGTTTCGGGCAGCCAGAATATTGTTAATAACATGGATGCCAGCGAGAAAAACGCTGCCGTGAAGGCCACTGCCTGGTAATTATCGCCGGATAAAATTAATACCGAAAAGGCAATGATTGGCCCCAGGATGAAGCCCATCCCAAAGGCTGCTCCAATTAATCCCAAACCTTGGGTGCGGGTTTCATCAGTGGTCAAATCAGTTACGACAGCCTGCGCAGTAGAAATATTTGCACCAGATAGGCCGTCAATGATGCGTGAGAGAAACAAGAGTGGTAGGGCATTGGCAAAACCCAGCAGGATGAACCCCAGGAATGTGCCTATCTGGCTGACGATCAAAACTGGCCGGCGGCCAATTCGATCGGAAAGACGCCCCAGGAAAGGTGCTCCAATAAATTGCATAAAAGGATATGTCGATCCCAGCAAACCGATCATCAGTGCGTTTGCGCCAAAGCGGGCTGCATAAAGTGGCATTAATGGCACGATGATCGACAGGCCAAGCAGGTCAACCAGGATGATGACCAGCACGGGCATGATCTTCTTGAAATTAAGCTTTTCAGTGGGTTGTTGTTCAACAGTGGTCATTTTTAGAACACCTGAATTCTTCTGGGATCGATTGAATAAGAGACATAATCAAGCAGGCTTGGATTTGGCCCAATCAGCCTGCCTCAAAGGGCGGAGAAAATTCGTAAAAATACAGCTCAATTGCTTTTTGGACAACAGTGCTGTTCAAAGGTGACCACCCGCAGGGAAGGATGCCTTTAGAATAAACCGGAAATATGCCACCAGCGTATCCAGCCACCCAGGGGAGAAACACCCAGGAAAACAAAAAGCAGTGAAATACTAACAGCAATCAGTGTGTTGCGTGTGCGCGCGAAATCGTTCTTGTTTTTCCACATGGCTGGCAGGTGTGCAATGATCACAGACATAAGCATCAGGATGGCATGTTCCCAACGGTAGGTTGGGAACC
Source organism: uncultured Anaerolinea sp. (assembly GCA_964559195.1). Classification (GTDB taxonomy): domain Bacteria; phylum Chloroflexota; class Anaerolineae; order Anaerolineales; family Villigracilaceae; genus UBA5195. The sequence continues at coordinate 7,160 of CAZLJB010000087.1, forward strand.
CTGTTTTGGCAATACCATCCAGCACAAGAAAAAATGCTCCCAGCAACAGTTGTAAATCCATCAGACCGCCAAATAGGCTGGTAAGAATGGCTTTGTTTTTATCAAAAGGCTGTTTTTTAGCCAGCCCCATAACCAATCTGATGAGCAGTGTCAGCGCTACCAGAGTTACCAGCCAGCGGTTGATGGAATGAATGGTCAGAAGAAATGACATAAAAAACTCCTTTATAAAGGTGAAGACACCTTTTTTTGAAATTCTGCAAAGGCAATCAGGTACTGATACGATTAAATTTTTAGGCAGGGCGAAACGTGATTGCCTGAGTTTACCAGTTTTTTTTCTCTAATTCCCAGTTTTTTACCTGCTCAAATAGATCTTTTAATGGCCGCAGTTCTGCAACAGCAACGGATAGGTTTTTTGTTTGTGTTTTACAGTATTGAAAAACCCTGCTGCCTGAAAAAGTTGTGCTCGCCTTTCGGCGGAATTCATCTTGTGGCATATACCCGGTCAGCCAGATTTCCATCCCGTAAACCCATACGTTATCCCATTGATGGGGTTGGATAATAGCTGTTTCATCCTTGTTGGGGCTGTGAATTCCCACTCTTCCGCCTGGAATGTTTTTTATGTGAATATAAGCCAGGCTGTAATAGTTGTTTGTCGCAAAGCTTCGCTTCATAGATGAAAGCGTTAGTTCCTCTGAAACGAAGTTTCGGTCCGCATCATGACCGCCTATCTCGACCTCAACCGGGGTGCTGCCCTCGCTTTTTAATCCCAATTTTCCAAGCGCCGACCAGGCTTGCGGTTGCGCCCAGCTGGTCGGCATTGGGTGGATCAGGTAAATTGGCTGGTTCGCGTTGACTGCTTTCTGCATATCCCCGGTTGAATTGGTCGTAAGCCCAAGTAGAAAAGTGAATAGCTGTAAATTATTCCCATTCTGGTTTGCAGAGAGTTCTTCTTCCGGGATCATGGCTGGAGCTTCCAGGAGCACGCTTGGATTTTGGCGAACTTCGGCTATTTGGCTGCGTCTCGATGTTAAATAAGTATGAATGCTGCAGCGTCGTCCGCCCAGCAAGACATCATAACGGTCTGGTTCACTGAAAGGCAAGTTTCCTTTTACATCGAAAGGAATTAAGTTTTCGGCCAGGTGACGGCGAAAAGCCAATTCAATCGCTACATTGCTCACACGCTGGCGCAGGAGCGCGAAAACAGATCCTGTATTGTGGTCATTGTTCTGGGCCAGAGATCGCTTGGCGAAGGAAATGCCACTTTCAGTTAGATCGGGAGTGAATGGGAGCCTGATAAAATCAACTGCAGAGATCATGCGGGTTACCGTCTTTGTTTTTTTGGTAGAAAGGTACCTGGTTCAACCACCCATTTTCGTTTAGACAGGTGCCATGGGTCCCGCTAAAAATTCAGTCTTTTCGAAATTGTAAACAGTAATGGTGAAAGGTATTGCTGACCCAGGCACTGCCCAGCCCAAATGGTGCCAGTGGTTGGTTGTCCTGCAGCCAGATTTTTTCATCCTTGAGGGTGTAAATCCTGCCAAGTTCCCTGGCCAGGTCCCACGCCAACGGGTAAATTTTACCGCCCTTCTTAACATTCTTAACAATGATTGTGAGGTAGGCTTTTTCCCGTAGGAGCGGCCTGAGTCCGGCGTAAATTGTCACGAGTTGAGCCAGAAACTGGTCGTAATCGTGACAATTTCCCACATCGTTGGGGTCATCGGAATAGATCACGTCCAATTGTTCAGATTCCCGCCTTTTTTTCTGATTTTCTGCTCCCTTTGCATGGAGCATATCCCAATAGGGTGGCGATGTGAACACATAATCCACATTGGGAATATTGTATTCACCCGCCAGGCGTGCATCCCCTTCGATTACCTCTGCGACCAGTTTATTTGTTTCCTGATCCAACCCGAGTGTCGTTTTTTCTTCCAGTAAAACATCCCGGGCAATCTGGGCATAGCTTGGGTTGAGTTCGATTCCATAAGAATTTCGGCCGCTTCGTAGAGCCGCTACCAGGCTGGAACCTGTCCCTGCCATCGGGTCAAGTACACATTCTCCACGCTTGGTGAAAAACTCAATAAATTCCTGGGCCAGGGTCTCGGGAAATTTGGCCGGGTGGCGTATCACGCCCTTTTTTCTGGGTGGTGGGTTGTGAATGAACCAGGATTTTTGGAATTTTAACCAGGTTTTGGGATCCAGATCATTAAGTTTATTGGCCATGGCTATGAGTTTATCAGGCGATCAGTGAACATGCAACCATCAGCTATTAGAATCCGCGTATTAACAAAAT
>CAZLJB010000088.1:0-9444 GCA_964559195.1 uncultured Anaerolinea sp.
CATACGAGATAGCTTCAGGTGACTGGAGTTCAGACGTGTGCTCGTCCGATCTAATGCCAACATAGACCATGTTAGCAATCATATCGCGAAGGTTGGCGGGCACATTTTGATCATTGCGTACGATTTGTTTGACCGGCATCGGGTAAACTGCGATATCAGTTCGAGTAATCGGCGCTTTGATTGCATCATCGTAGTAAAACGCTCCGCCGGGTAGCACGCTGGCCTGATCTTTTTCAAAGGAATTTGGGTTTATTGCAATAACAATTTCGCGTTCATCGCGGCGGGCAACAAAACCATCCTTGCTGGCACGGATGATATACCAGGTTGGCTGGCCCTGTATGTTGCTTGGAAACAAGTTTTTACCAGAAACAGGAATGCCCATCTTGAACAAGGCCCGCAATATCGTCGAATTTGACGTTTGCGAACCTGAACCGTTGGACGTGCCCACTACGATTGAAAAATCATTAACGATACGCTGGGTCATAGGCTCCTCAATGAGTTGAGTATTATTTGGTGGGGCGATGGTCGAGCAGGTCAGCCAGCAAATCGGTGTGTTCGACCAGTGCCCGATAGCCGTCTTCAAAATTACCGGTTTGAATAGCTTTCACCATTTTTTCATGGTATTGCCAGACACCCCGGAGATGGTTGTATTCGGTAAAAACGTTTAGACCAATCGCTTCGTAGGATTCCCAATAGGCTTCCAAAATACCACTGACGAATGGATTATTTAACCTGCAATAGATAGTTAGATGCAGTTGTTTATGTTCATCGTGCGGAATTTGGATTGGCCTGCCATCCAGTTTCCGCCAGGCTCGATCCACAAGTTCACTGAGATTGGCAAGGTCATCACTTGTTAATTTTCCAACTGCTTCATACCAATAGGATGCTTCGATATTTTGCCGCAAATCAGCGAACATCTCGAAATATTTCTGGTCGAGGGCCATCGCGTAACCAAGACTTTGGCGAACTGCGGGTAAAAACTTGAATGGCAAGCGACGAATGCCGGTTCTTGGACGTACGTCCACCAGGCCCATGGCCCTGGCGACCTCCAGCTGTTCACGCAGGCTGGAGACGCTGACGCCCAATTCATCACTCAAGCTTGTGATGGGTGGCAGCCTTTCTTCTGACTGCGAGTGGGTTGCCAGGTACCGCATGAATTCTGAGAGGTTCTCGATTGGAGACATATTATTCCGGTGAAATTGATTAATCAGATTATTCGTATTAATATATCACTATAAATTTGCCGGGTCAAGATGATTTAAAAAACAATCTCCTCATCGAAACAGGGGAGATTGTTTTTTCCAGGGGTGGTCTTCACTTTTTGTTTCAGGAATTGAGCAGTTCCACGGCTGATTGGGCCATCAGAGCCGCTGCGCGAGGCAGGGCAGCTTCGTCGAAGTCGAATTTTGGATGGTGGTGCCCATAAATAAGATCTTTTTGCTGGTTGGTTGAGCCAATGAAGAAAAAGGTACCGGGAACTTTTTTCTGATAATACGCAAAATCTTCGGCACCCATGGTGAATTTACCACTTTCGTCCAGCTCATGATCTGGCAGAATGGCCAGGGCAGCTCGCTTGACTGCGCTTGTGACAAAAGCATCATTGATTACGGCCGGCGTGATGTTGTCAATTTTTATTTCCACCTTGCAACCCATTGCCTGACCAACACCGTTTGTAATTTCTGTCAGGCGTTTGTATGCCATTTGTTCTACCGCTGGGTCAAAGGCACGGATGGTACCTTTCATTTCGACTACCTGAGGGATTACATTAAAAGCATCCCCGGCACGCAGCATGCAAAAGGATACCACGCAGGCTTTTTGTGGATCTGTATTGCGCGATGAAATCGTTTGGCATGCACTGATAATTTGAGCCGCGGCAACCACCGGGTCGATGGTTTGGTGTGGCATGGCACCATGTCCACCACGACCCGTCAGTCTAATTCCAAAGGTGGCGGCAGAGGCCATGACAGGGCCGGAGGCTATTCCCAGCCAGCCAAGCGGCTTATCGTTCCAAATATGTAATCCAAGACAGTGGATTGGAGCCGGGCTTTCCAGCGAGCCTTCCTTGATCATCGTTTCCGCACCTCCAGCGCCTTCTTCGGCAGGTTGGAAGAGCAGTTTAATCGAGCCATTTAATTCGCTGCGGTGCGCATTCAGCAGTCGGGCAACAGTTAGCCCAATGGCGACGTGACCATCGTGACCACAAGCGTGCATCAATCCGTTGTTTAGAGAGGCATAGCTTGCCCCGGTTTGTTCGGTAATGGGCAATGCATCCATGTCAAACCTGAGCATGATAACTGGCCCGGGTTTAGCCCCCTCAATCATGGCGATTACACCTGTTTTTGCGATGCCAGCGCTGACTTCAAGTCCCAGGCCTTGTAATTCCCGGGTGATAATTCCAGAAGTCCGTACTTCTTGAAAACCAAGTTCGGGATGCATATGCAAATCCCGTCGGATGGTCTGGGAATAGGTGAATAATTCTTTTGCTTCTTCAAAAAAATCTGCCATATTATCTCCAGCTGATTACCTTGAATTTCTCTTCGTATCTTGGATTTTCATCCGTGCTTTCCTCTGTCCGGCGGGATCGCATGCGTTCTTCCAGTTTATTCGGGTCGCCAATTTGTGATTTGTGTTCCCTGAGCGCCTGGATTTTGATGTCCCAGGTATCTGTCACGTCTAAAACGACATTTGGTTGGCTGGTCAGGGAAGCCCAGACCTCTTTGGGAGTGTGAGGCAGCCAGCCCTCATCAATCAAGTCTGGAAAAAAAAGCTCATTCCCGGCGGCAGGAAAGACTGCATCCAGGACGACCTGTCCGGCGGCACGATGATCCGGATGGTTTAGACCGTAGGTAGCGAACAGGTTTTGAGGATCACAGGTTACCAGGATATCAGGTTTGATCTGCCTAATGATGCGTACCACTTCCTTGCGAAGACTAAGGTCTGGTACCAGGTACCCATCGTCTTTATCCAGAAAATTGACATGATTGACTCCCAATACGCTGGCGGCAGCCCGTTCCTCGTTATGTCGAAGCTCGCATAATTCATTTCCAGGGATGTGCCGGTTGTCGTCGTTGCGTCCCTTATCACCACAGGTCAGCAGCGTGTAAATGATTTCGTGCCCGGCTCTGCTCCAGCGAGCGAGGCTGGCACCACAAAAAAATTCCGGGTCATCTGGGTGGGCCAGGATGACCAGAATGCGTTGTTGTGCGGGCCAGTTTGCTGAAATATCAATCATCATAATTTATTCCCAATTTTAAATGGTCATGACATACGATTAGTACGTATGCCATGACCATTTAAATGTTTTTATTGTTTTGGAGTGGCTTTTTTATCGGCTTTGCCACAGTCACAGGCACCGCCATCATGTTTGTCGCAAGGCGCTTCGGATTTTCGGCGCAGTGCTTCCAATTCGTCCCAGGGTTCAAGCTGTTCGCGAGGGAATTCGCGTACAATAGGGCGCTCGGGTCTTTCGAATCGTTCAGGTCTTTCGGGTCGGTCAGGCCGATCGGGGCGTTCTGGTTTTTCTTGTATCTTTAGATCGAGTTCGACCAGAACAACATTCCGCAAGGGGAATGAGTCCAAAACTTTACCTTCTCCATCTGGAGTAACCACGCGCTTGCCTCGTTTGGGTAGTTCTTTGCGGGCAGCCACATATTGTTCATATTCATAGATCAGACAGCAGCGCAATCTTCCACACATCCCGGTAATTTCGGTCGGAGTCAGCGAAATGCCCTGTTCCTTGGCCATTTTGATCGAAATCGGGCTGAATTCGGTTAAGAACTTTGAACAACAGCGTGTTTCCAATCCGCAAGCACCCATACCGCCCAACAACTTGGCCACATCGCGCGGACCAATCTGGCGCATCTCAACCTGTGATTGGGGATAAAGTTTTTGCATATCCTTGCGTAAGGATTTCAGATCAACTTTATCCTCGGTTTCGGTACTGAACATCAGCGCCAATCGGGTGCCATCAAAAGAATATTCTGCAGCGATTATCTTAACTCCGCCCAATTGGAGCTCAGAAGCGCGAGCCCGGCAGTTAATCATGGCTTCGGTTTGTTTCTGAACCCAGGTTTGACGTAAAAGCAGATCTGCGGGTGTGGCCCTGCGTTCGATGGGTTTCCAGGATCCTTCTGGAGGAAGAGGTGGGTTTTCAATGCGTTGGGTCATTTCGCCGATCTGGCGTCCACGCACTGTATCGACAATAACCGAATCCCCTACCTTTAATTCAGGAACTGGGGTTGCGTCAAAGTGGTAAACCTTTCCAACTTTACTAAAGCGTATACCTACAATAATTGGTTGCATATTTCCATTGCTTTATCCCCTGGCATCGGAAGGGGATGAAATTTGAAAGGGTTAAATGATGTCAATTGTGGGAGTGGTATTTTCACTCAAAGCTGCCAGGCTGACGCGGGCCGCAACACTTTCGGCCAGGCTTTGGAGGGCCATGGCGGCATCTGATTCGGGTTCAGAAATGACGATTGGTTTGCCGTTATCTCCGCCAATGCGCACATTGGGATTTAGCGGAATCGCACCTAAAAATGGCACATCGTAATATTTAGCCATCTTTTCGCCACCACCCTGACCAAATACATCCATCCTGGATCCATCTGGCAGGCTAAGGTAACTCATGTTTTCGATCACGCCGAGAATGGGTACATTCAGTGTTTTGAACATCTCAAGCCCGCGGCTGGCATCTTCAAGTGAAACTGCCTGGGGCAGCGTCACAATGACCACACCGGAAAGGGGAAGGGCCTGTGCCAGTGAAAGCGGGGCGTCCCCGGTTCCTGGTGGTAAGTCGATGATCAGGTAATCAAGTTCTCCCCATTCCACGTCACTGATAAACTGGCGAATGGCTGAGTTGAGCATTGGACCACGCCAGATCAGTGGTTGGCCAGGTTTGACGAGGTATCCCATTGACATCATTTTGACGCCATAGGAAACTGCTGGTTGGAGTTTATCGTTAATGGGGTTGGGCATTTGCATTGCACCCATCATGGTCGGCACATTGGGGCCGTAAATATCGGCATCCATTAATCCGACTCTGGCACCACTTTTTGCCAGAGCAACTGCCAGGTTAACCGCGACAGTGCTTTTGCCAACACCACCTTTTCCGGAAGCGACAGCAATCGCGTTGCGGACGGGTGCATTTACCAGGCCACGCATGCGCCCATCATTTGGGACATCCGAGTCGAGTTTTACACTGACTTTGGTGGCGCCGATGGCTTCGACCGCTTCTCGGGCTTCTTTTTCAATTCGTCCACGCAACGGGCAGGCGGGCGTGGTCAGCATTACGCTAAAACTAACATCTTTATTCTCAATTTTTATATCGCGCACCATGCCAAGGGTTACAAGGTCCTGATGAAGTTCAGGTTCCTGAACCTTGCTAAGGGCAGCAAGAACTGTATCTCTGGTGATTTCGGTCATAATTTTCTTTTACCTATCCATGAAGATGGGATTATTAAAACACGTTGCAGGTTAGGATTATACCCTAACCTGCAACCAACCAAACTAATTTGGAATTTACCGGATTTCTATCAAGCCCTGGCAGCTTTCGCCGCAGCTTTTTCGGCACGGGCGGCATCTTCACGCGCGTTATTCTTTGGGCGAATACTGGCGTAATATGATACTGGCTTCATCAACCGTTCTTTGTTGAGCAAGCTGCGTCCAAAAGATGCGATTTCAAAATCATGATCCATCTTGATCGCATCAAAGGGGCAATATTCTGAACAAAAACCACAGTTCATGCAAATATCGGCATCAATATAAAACTCGGCGGGTTGGGGGAGAGGCCGCCCTGTGTTTGGGTCATTGGTTCTAACGATCCAAATGCATTGGGGCGGACAGGCTTTGGCACAAATGCCGCAAGAAGTACAGCGAATATTTTTCTCGCCGTTTTCGCCTTCATCATAAACCAGGAAGGGAATGTAGCGAAATTCTTCAGGGGCAACCAGCCGTTCTTCCGGATATTGAATGGTAAATGTGCCTCTGGCATCCTTGCTGGTACGAAACTCGACTTTACCGTAACGCTTAAAAAGCCAGCGGAAGTCCTCGGTATATGATTCGATAAACCGGCTGAGGGTAACGCTTAAACCTTTGATTAATCCTAAACCATTCATGATTTTCGCTCCTACCGGTCGAGTTCGCCGAGCACGATATCCACCATGCCCAGGATGGTAACAAAATCTGCAATTTTGGTTCCGACGCACATTTTTTCCACCGATGTGATATTGACGAAGGATGGAGTGCGAATGTGATACCGGTAAGGGTTAGCCTTACCGTTGGAAATGACATAGAATGCCAATTCACCTTTGGGTGATTCTACACGTCCGTAAGCCTCGCCCGCGGGCACGCGCACCTGATATTGAGGTTTTCCGGCCAGGAATGGTCCTTGTGGGATTTGCTTGATGGCTTGCTGCAGGATGCGCAGGCTCTGGCGAATCTCGTCGATGCGTACGTAATAACGATCTAACAGGTCACTGTTGTGGCGGACGGGAATGTCAAACTCAAAGCGATCGTATATTCCATACGGGTCAGCCCGGCGCAGGTCGTATGGTATGCCAGCGGCTCGCAAGGTTGGCCCGGTGACGGAATAGGCAACTGCATCCTCCGGACTGAGGTATCCAATCCCTTTCATGCGGGCGACGAAAATTTCATTTTCTGATAAAAGCCGGTCGAACTCTTCAATTTTGCGCGGTAGCCGATCAAAAACCAGATCCTTGATCTTATTCAAATTGACTTCGTCAACGTCGCGAACGACACCGCCAAAACGGTGATAATTGCACATCATTCGAGAGCCAGCCACGGCTTCAAAAATATCCAGAATTAGTTCGCGCTCTTCAAAAGCATATAAAGCCGGGGTGAAATATGCACCCAGATCATTCCAGAGCATACCGAACAGGATCAGGTGGTTCTGGATACGGCTGAGTTCGCCCATGATGACACGGATATACTCTGCCCGTTCAGGGACTTGAACGCCCATTAATTTCTCAACCGCCAGGGCGTAGCCCCAGTTGTTGTACATTGAGTTGAAATAATCCAGCCGGTCGGTGTACGGCATATTCTGCAGGAAGGTGTTCCGTTCACCGATTTTCTCGTGATTTCGATGCAAGTATCCCATGACCGGTTTAAGACTGACGATTGTTTCGCCATCCAGCACAACAACTGCGCGAAAAACACCATGTGTAGATGGGTGCTGAGGACCCATATTGACGATGATGTGATCGGTTTTGATGCCGTCTTTTTCTTCGGTTTTGTATTTTTTCAACGCGGCGTAAAGTGCTTCTTCCGGATCGGTTGGTGTCCATTTTTCAGGATCGAAACCGGGAGTAAACATGATGTTATCGCCATACGGATTGCGGGTTTCGGCGTAGCTGTGCCTGCCTTCTGGCCAGCGGCTTTTTAATGGCTTGGTTTCTTCTTCATAGAAAGCTTCTTTCCAATCTTTGCGCAGGGGAAACCCTTCGAAACCTTCCCACATCAGGATACGGCGTAAATCAGGATGTCCGATAAATTTTATACCGTACAAATCCCAGGCTTCGCGTTCCTGTAATTCGACACCGGGCCAAATGGAAACCAGGGATGGGACTTCGACCGGATCGGTTCTTTCGGCCTGGGTTTTGAAAACCAGCGCCGGGCCGCCTGTGATTTTAAAGGCATGGTAAACCACTTCAAGTTTATTTTGGTCGGGGTAATCCACGCCAGTCAGGGATGAAAGCAGATCGTAGCCAAATTCATCACGAATGGAGGTGGCGACTTTGATCAGGGCTGTTTTTTCCACCATCCAGCCGGTATATCCGGGGCGGATATCAGGAGTCACTTCGCCAGGGAATTTGGCTGCCAGGTCGATTGTTTCGGTGATTTCAGGGATAGCCATTTCGTTTCTCCTACGCGTTTTCAGCAGCCGGGGCGGCAGGGCTGGCCAATTCGGCGGCTTTGGCTTTAATTTCTGGGATGCGGCGAGAATCGATCAGGTCTGGCCCAAGGAAAGGTACAGGCACCTCAACAGAATCAGCGCCTTTTTGATACCAGCGAACGGTTTTGATTGACTGGTGGTCAATTTTTTCCTGGAGCTTGATCATACCCGCCATTAAGGCTTGGGGAGTGGGTGGACAACCAGGAATGTAAACATCCACAGGCAGGTATTTATCGATACCTGCCACAACGTTGTAACCTTCTTTGAAGGGACCACCGCTGGTTGCGCAGGCACCCATGGCTACCACGTATTTGGGTTCGGGCATCTGGTTAAAAAGACGGACGATGGATGGGATCATTTTCTTGGTCACAGTTCCGGCTACAATCATGACATCACTTTGCCTGGGACTTGGGCGCATTACTTCCATTCCAAAGCGGGCCATGTCGTAGCGGGCAGCCTGGGCCGCGATCATCTCAATGGCACAGCAAGCCAGGCCAAACATCATCGGCCAGATGGAAGAGCGCCGGCCAAAGTTGTAAACCCGGTCAAGCGTTGTGATGGCAACCTTGCCATCCAAATCCGACGGGATTTCAAAGCCCGGCAGGTTTAGTTCATTTGTGCTCATAGTATCTCCTCGAACCAGTCCTGATAAATGGACATAAGAATATCGTCATTGCCGAGCGTGGGGTCATCATCGAACGCGGGAAGTGCCAGTGTCCAGTTAAAAATCATTTGGAGCGAAACATTTTCCAAATTCAAACCCGGATGGGCTGCTCTGAGGGCCAGGGCAATTGCATAAGTGGCTTCCCAATTTAGAGACTCGGCCATGATTGTGAAAATTATAGCGGGTTGATGGAGAACAGTCAATCGAATTATGCAAATATATATTTGCATAATTCGATTGGTGATGATATCATGACATTTGTCATGACAAAAATGACCTCGCGGCAAAAAATTCTGACTTATTTGGACCAACATTCAGGGGCAAGTGCCCTGGAGATCAGTCGCGCTTTGCGTCTGACAGCTGCCAATATTCGTTATCATTTAGCCATACTGATTTCGGAGCAACAAGTACAGATACTAGGAAACCGCTCTGATTTGGGGCGGGGGCGCCCGGTGCAAGTTTTCGCGCTTTGCGAAGCGGCACTCGGGGATAACCTGGTAAGACTGGTATCTGTTTTGTTCGAAAAGTTATTCCAGCATGTTTCAGTTTCGGAAATGGATTCCGTCTTGGAATTGATCGCCGCCAGCTTGTTTCCAAAACATGAAGGTGAAGCGCGAGGTGCAATCACCCGCCGTTTGGCACAGGTGATTGCACGGCTAAACAAAGATGGTTACCGCGCTCGTTGGGAAGCACATGCGGTGGCGCCCCAGATCATTTTCGAACATTGTCCTTATTCTGCTATCATTGCCTCCCATCCTGAAATGTGCCAAATTGATGCTCGTATATTGGGTCGTCTCCTGGATGGACAGGTTGAACAAACTGCCAGGTTGGAAAAAACATCTCGGGGGACCATGTTCTGTCAATTTTC
>CAZLJB010000089.1:0-9409 GCA_964559195.1 uncultured Anaerolinea sp.
CACGGCTCTGAACACTCTTTCCCTACACGACGCTCTTCCGATCTACATCTTCCACTACGACAAAGCGGCCTTTGCCGGTCTGCCGACCGAAACCTTCATCCAGGCCCTTAACGCCGAAGGCATCCCCACCCAGGCCAGCTATCCCTCCGTCCGCAAGTTGGATGTCTTCCAGAATGGCGAATTCCGCAAGCGCCTGTCGCCCGAACATGCCCGCCAGGATTTCGCTTTCTTGAAGGCCGGCTGCCCGGTTACCGATGACGCCGCCGAAAACACCGTCTGGCTTGTGCATCGCACCCTGTTGGGCAGCCAGCAGGATACTGAAGATATAGTGGCTGCTGTCAAAAAAATCCAGCAGCACGCCCGTGAACTGCTTTAAACTTCGCGTATAATCAACACACCGCAACCCAGAAGGCCACCAGATATGCCAGACAGCCAAAAATATTTGCAGATTGAACGTCACGATGGGCAGGGCTACCTGCCGCTGGTCTTCAGTGCTGGTTGGCAGGCTGCCATCCTGAATTGGGAGCCGCCCATTGACCTGGCCCAGCTGGGTGAGATCGAACGGCATACCCGCACGGACGAAGTTTTTGTACTCTGGCGCGGACGCGCGGCGCTCTTCGTGCGCACGGGTGATCAAATATTGGTGACTGACCTGCAGCCCGGTCTGGTTTACAATTGTACCTGTGGCACGTGGCATAACCTGTTGGCATCCAGGGATGTTTCAATCCTGATTGTTGAGAACCGCGATACCCACCTGGATGACACCGAAATTCGCAGACTGACAGACCCCGAGCGGGTCCAGATCCTGGCCCAATTGCCAGCCTGGATTGCCCAGGCTGGCAGTTGAAAAATAGTCACTGGAGGTGCCCCACCATTTTCAGTTAAGTTCTGTCAAACCACTTTATTTACAACTTTTGAAATTAGCAATGGAGGAATCGATGTCCAAGTTTCGTATTTTGTCTGTTTTGATTGTGGTCAGCCTGCTGCTGGCTGCCTGCGCCCCGGCCGCCCCGGCCGCCCCGGCTGCCCCCGCCGCTACCGATGTTCCAGCCGCCGCGCCTGCCGCAACTGAAGCTCCGGCCGCTCCGGCCGCCACCACGGCACCCGCCGCTGCGCCTGCTGCTGCCAAATTGGCTCCGATCGTGGTGGCTTGTTGGAGCGGTCCCGAGCACGATAACCTGGTTAAACTGGCTGCGGCTTATACCGCCAAGACCGGCAACCAGGTCACCGTCGAAGAAATTGCGCGTGAGTCCTACCAGGACAAGCTCACCACCACCTTTGTGGCCGGTGGCAGCGATTACGATGTGGCCTATGTCTCCTCAGACTGGCCGCCCGCCTGGATTAAGGCCAATGCCCTCACCAGTCTCGACCAGTTCATGAATGACCCCAAGGTGGCTGACCCGGGCTTTGATGTCAAGAACTACCAGCCCGCCATCAACTCCTTTGTTTTTGATGGCAAGACCTATGCCTTCCCGTCTGAAGGCGATACCGCCTGGCTCTTCTACCGCAAGGATCTGCTGGATGCCAAGGGCATCAAGGTTCCCCAGACCTGGGATGAATACCTGGCTGCGGCCAAGGCCCTCAACAATCCGCCCCAGATTTACGGTGCGGTCATCGGCGCCAAGCCTGATGAAGCCCTGTGGGACTTCATGTTCTACCTGTATTCCTTTGGCGGCGATATCCTGGACAAGGACAACAAGGTCATCCTGAACAACGCGGCCGGTGTGGCCGCCCTGACCTTCTACTCCGGTCTGCTGCGCACCGAAAAAGTGGTGCCGCCGGATGTCAACACCTATGGCTACAACGAAATTCTGACCAACCTGCAGGAAGGCAAGGCTGCCATGGGTATCGAATGGATGGCTGCCACCCAGACTCTGACCGACTGCACCCAGTCGCCCAAGGTCTGTAAAGATGGCCAGCCGCTGCTCAGCTACACCTTTGTGCCAGGCTCCAAGCAGGCCGATGGTTCCGTCTTCCACGGCACCGGCGGCTCGAGCTGGGGCTGGGTCATCCCGGCTGGCTCCAAGAACGGTCTGGCCGCCTACAAGTTCATCGAATGGCTGACTGGCCACGATGGTGGCAAGATGTGGGCCCTCAACGGTGGCATCCCCTCCAATCAGCTGGCGCTCTCTGACCCCGAAGTGGCGCAGAAGATTCCACAGTTCAAAATGCTGGGCGAAGTCATGCCCATCCGCCACCTGGTGCCCTCCAACACGGTCACCGGTGATATGGTTACCGCGATTGATGAAGCTGTCTCTGCGGCTGTCACCGGCACCAAGGACCCCAAGGCTGCCCTGGATGATGCCGCTGCCAAGATCACCGACATGCTGACCAAGGCCGGCTACCTTAAATAATTAACCTGGTTTGATTTGTTTTTTGTGGAGTATTGAGCGTGGATCTCAAGCTCAATACTCCACCTTGCGCGGCCGTAAAATACGTCCCCCTTCCTTTTAAAGAGGCGCCGAATGAATACCAATCAGGTCATGCCCGCCCCAACCCAAAAAGCCAGGCGCATCTGGCAGCAGATCGAGCCAGCCCTGTACATTGGACCGGCCTTCCTGGTCTTGATCATCATCCTGATCTACCCGTTGGGCTATTCCTTCTGGCTTAGCTTCCACGAATGGACGCTGCGTGGTTTTGTCAACGGTGTGCCGTGGGTTGGGTTGGAAAATTACGCCAGCCTGTTTACCAACCCGGATTTCATGACCTCGCTGCGTATCACCTTTACTTTTGTGATCTGTGCCATCAGCGTTGAATTTATCCTGGGCATGGGCCTGGCCCTGCTGCTCAACCAATCCCTGCGCGGCGAAGGCCTGATCCGCTCGGCCATCCTGCTGCCGATGATGTGCACCAACGTCGTGGTCGGGTTGACCTGGCGGCTGCTCTTTAATTATCAATTTGGAATTATCAATTATTACATCGCCCTGGCCGGGTTAACCCCGGTTGAATGGTTGAGCTCGCCCAGTCTTGCCATGCTCTCGGTTGTGATCGTGGATGTCTGGAATACCACCTCCTTTGTGGCCCTGATGCTGCTGGCCGGGCTGCAATCCCTGCCCGATGAACCCTTCGAGGCCGCCCGCATTGATGGCGCCTCGCGCTGGCAAACCTTTATCTACCTGACCCTGCCGCTCCTGCGCCAGACCATCCTGGTGGCGCTGCTCTGGCGCTTGATCGACACCTTCCGCGTCTTTGATGTGGTCTACCTGCTGACTGCCGGCGGCCCGGCCCGCGCCACCGAGGTGGTCAGCATTTATGTGTACAACTATGGTTTTAAATCCTTTAACCTGGGCTACGCCTCGGCGGCTTCGTATGGCATGATCCTGATCATGATCGTTATCGCCGGTTTGCTGGCGCGCGGCATTGGCCGCTCGGCAGAACAGGAGCCTTAACCGATGAAATCTCCCCTCAAAATCTTCAACAAGCTGCTGGTTTACACCACCGTCGTGCTGGCCATGCTGTTCTCGCTGGCACCTATCCTGTACTTGCTGATTACTTCCTTTAAGCCGCCTGAACTGACCTTCGCGCTGCCGCCGGTCTGGATCTTTACCCCGACCCTTAAAAATTATTACGATGTGGTCAGTACCGGTGACTTCTTTAAATACTTCCTGAACAGCGTCATGGTGGCGCTCATCACGACCTTTATTGCGCTGGTGCTGGGCTCCTTCGCCGCTTATGGTTTCGCGCGCTTTCGCTTCCGCGGCGCGTTCTGGCTGCGTATGAGCGTGCTCATCCCGCAGATGCTGCCGCCCATTACCATCATCGTGCCGCTCTATGTGCTCTTCAATGGCCTCAAGCTGACCGACACCATCACCGCCCTGGTGATCTCCTACCTGACCTTCACCATCCCGCTCTCCACCTGGTTGATGATCGGCTTCTTTGAGGACGTCCCGATCGACCTGGAAGAATCGGCCATGATTGACGGTTGTTCGCGATTGCAGGCCATCTTCCGGGTGGTCCTGCCGATCGTTTCGCCTGGTCTGGCTGCCACTGCCATCCTGGGTTTCATGTACTGCTGGAACGAGTTCCTGTACGCCGTCATTCTGACCGGGCGCAGTGCCCGCACGCTGCCGGTCACCATCACCAGTTTTATGACCAACAAGGCCATTCTGTGGGGCCGCATCACCGCCTCCGGCTCGCTGGTGTTGATCCCGGTTCTGATCTTCGCGCTGCTGGCCCAGCGCTACCTGATCCGCGGTTTGTCGAAAGGCGCGGTCAAAGGATGATATCGAGCCCGTGGATTGCATCGTATCCAGCTGAGATTATGGTCTGTGATCAGGACGGCACGATCCTTGAGATGAACGACGTTGCAGTCCATAATTATGCGCAGGCCGGTGGGGCGGCCCTGATCGGCCGGAATGTCTTTGAACACCATCGCGAACCGGCTCGCAGCCAGATGGAAAATGTGGTCAGCCAGAAACGGCATGTGATCTATACCACCGAGAAAGCGGGTCTTAAAAAGCTGGTCTCGATTGCACCCTGGCAGCGGGATGGCCAATATGCTGGTTTTGCGCTGATCGTGCTGGATCTGCCGGAAAAAATTCCCAATATCGTCAAAGATAAGTAGTACAGTATTTACCAGCTTCTCACAACTTTTTGGTTTTGCTGCCTGGACGAACAACAATCGCTGATTTTCCCTGCTCGTGGAGTTTTCACGGGTGAACTTCCCGTGAAAACTCCATAAAAAAAACTTCTTCCCTTTCGGTTCATTCAGATAAAAAATGGCATAGCCGAAAGCTCCGCCTTGCCCTGGATAGGATGCCCACCATGACAGATCTGCCCCGCCTCGGAATGATTTTGCTGCGCGCCGAATGGTTCGACAGCGTGGTAGCCATGCCAGAACTGACTGCCGGGCTGCAAACCGATACCGCCGCCCTGCTGGCTGCCCTGCCGCCCGGGTTGGAACTGGCTTCCCTGTGGGTGGTCAACTCGACCGCCAGCCTGCAGGCCTGCATCGCCCAGCTATCCGATCAGCCGCTCGATCTGCTGGTGCTGTCATTCCAGGTCTGGGCCGAAGATTTTTTCATCCAGCCCCTGCTGGAAGCCCTGCGCGGCCAACCCCTGGCGCTCTGGTGCTATCAACCCAGCGCCAGCCCGCCGCTTCCGGCCAGCTTTGTGGAGGTGCTGCGTTACTCCGGCCCGGTCGGTACGCTGGAGGGCCTGGGTACCCTGCGCAATCTGGGCGCACACTTCGCCTTCCTGGTTGGCGCGCCCGGCAGCCCGCAATTAAATGAAGCGCTGCTGGCTGAAGCACGCGCCGGGCAAGCTTATCAGGCCTTGCGCCGGGCCCGTATCGGCCTGCTGCCGGCCCGCAACGAACAGATGCAGTCGACCTTCGTGGATGAGTTCCGCCTGCGCGCCGACCTGGGGCCGCAGGTGCAGTACCTCTCGGTCGCGGAACTGCAGGCCGCCGCGGCCCAGGTGCCGCAGCCCGAGCTGGAGGCCTACCTGCAGCAGCTTGAACGTGACTATCCGGTGGTCGGCGTCAGCCCTCAGACGCTGGCCCTGGCCGCGCGTGCCTCGCTCGGGTTGAAAAAACTGGCCATCCAGCAGCGGCTGGACCTGCTCTCGCTCAATGATATCTCGAGCGAGCTGCATAGCGTCATGGGATTGCGTCCGTGTTTTGCGCCGCCGCGCCTGGCTGGTGAGCCCGAACTACTCTATGGGTTGGAAGGTGACCTGGGCGCAGCCACTGCCATGCTGGCTCTCAACCGGCTGGCGGACGGGCCGCTCTTCTTTGTTGAATTCTGGTTCTGGGATGAGCCCAACAACCTGTTGGTGGGTGGGCATGCCGGGCTGCAGGATGCCCAACTGGCGCGGGCCGGCGAGTTGTTCATCAGCCAGGATTACGAATTCTGCAACTCAGACCCCACCGAAGGCGCGCATTTCCAGTTTGCCTGCCGTCCCGGGCGCGTGACCCTGCTGCAGCTGCGCTGGACGGCCCAGGGCTGCTGGCAGGCCCTGGCTTTTTCCGCGGAAGTGGTCGACCAACCGGCCTGGATAGAGGGATACCCGCATGCCATCCTGCGTCCTGATCTGCCCGTCCTGGATTTCTTCCGCCAGGCCGCCCAGGTTGGCACCACCCAGCACTGGATCATGGCCTACGGCCAGGCCCTGCCCGCCATCCAGGCCTGGTGCCGCCTGCAGAAGATCAAGCTGTGCCTGCTCCAGCCGAATTGATTTTAAATCACGCCGGCCCTCTCCCGCCCATCGTTCAACCTGAAAGCGATGGTGACAGTCACCTTAAAGGTGACAGTCACCTGTCTACAATGCCTCTCGTCTTGCAACGTCAGACAAAAAAACAAGGGCCCCGCGGGACCCTTGTTTTTTTGTCTGTGATGGGCCGAAACCCACCTTATAATCTGAGCTTTATTTGAACAGGCCCATGATCTGATCGAACACACCGTTGAGGGTGTCGACCGGTTTATCGCCAGCTTCGACCAGGAAACCATAGTTCATAATATGCTGGTTGAAGAGTTTGAGACCGGCAGCGGAATCTTCGTTGATCAGTTTGGCACGGTGGCAACCGCCGCAGGCTTTCGCAGCAGGGCCGGTGATATAGGAGGGCACAACACCAATCTGTCGTTGTTTGCCCTTGAGGGTAGCGGAGGCCGAGAGGATACCGGGCAGGGACTTGCCCTGGTATGGCACTTCGAAGGAGCCAGCTACGTGGCAGGATTGGCAATCGGAAATGCCATGTCGTGGGAACGGCATCTCGACTTCAGTCGCATACTTCTGGGCCTGCACCGGGTCGGCGAAGTCGACAGTCGCAATATCGAACTGCTGTGAGGAATGGATCGCATGGATATAGGAGTCGATCGAGCGTGACTGCATTTCCAGGTGTGATCCACCGGCCTTGACAATATGGCACATGCGGCAGACGACGATATTTCCGCCACGATCCGGGGTGTGGAAGGTGGTGCCGAGCGCATCGTGACAGGTATTACAGCCATCCACAACCTTGACAATCGGGCTGAAGAACTTGGCATCGAATTTATTCGTGGTCAGATCAAAGGTCTTGGATGGGGCATTCAGAGCCACCATCACCTTGGCAGCATTGGTCAAAGCGGGCATGACTGCAATTTCAACACGCTTGACTTCGCCGGACTTGATCATATCGGCCCAATCGGTCAGGTCAGCAGTGACTTCCCACTTGCCATCGGCCGCAGTTCCGGTCGCAAAGCGCGGGTTCTTATCACCGATCACAAATTCGAGAGCGCGGTTGTCCTTGGAGTCGATCGTTCCATCGCCGTTATCGTCTTTCAGTCTTTCGTGCGGGCCAACCACGTAATCCTTGGTGTCCCAACCATACAGACCAACCATGACGGTCGGTACAATGGTCTTGGGATCCAGGCCGATATCCTCGGTTGAGGCGGCGCTGAAGGCGATGGTCAGTTTGTTATCGGCAAAGGAAGCCTTGTCGATGCTGACAGAAATGACATCTGAAATCTTCTTGCCGGTGGCAGTGTAGATGGTCTTGCTGTAGCCGGTGTGGATCTTATTGAATGCCGGGGCGGCCTTGCCTTCGCCGTGGCAGGTGGTGCAGTCGGTCTTGTCCAAATCCATCGAAGCATGGACAGCCGGCAGGATGGTCTTGAGAGCCAACTTGGTGGTGTCGTAGATGACGGTGTCGCCATCTTTCTTGACGGCGCCGGTCACGGGGTGGCAGCTCTTGCAAGTTGAAATCTTGAAATTAGCATCCGTCAAAATCTTATCCAGTTTGCCTTCGTGGCAGGTGGCGCAGTTGGACATGGATTGAGGATAAGGGAATTCCATCGCGTGCGACATGTGCACATCGTTCATCAGGCTGGTCTTGTAGGCAAACTGCTTGGCCTGAGCGTCAGTGGGCTTCTCTCCGCCAGCCATGTAGGCAGCGGCGACAGCCGGGTCTTCCGCATTCATCTGCCAGTTTAAGTGACCGCCATCGCCGTTATCGAGGTGGCAGGCTTTGCAGACGAGGAAGTCGGTCGAGGCATCCTGTCCAACCTGGCCGTAGATGTTGCCATGCTTCAGATAGGGATCTGAATGGCATTTCTGGCAGCCATCGTTATTAGCAGCAGAGACATAGCTGACGCCTTTTCCGGTTTTTCCGATGGCCGCATACGGGAATTTAACCTGTTTGATACGCGCCGGCAGGCTGCCGACCTGTTTGTCATAGCCGTAAACCACGACCATGCCATCCACTTTGCTGAGGTCTTTGTATGCAATAAAGGCCTTGTCTGTGGCAGGCAGCTCGACCAGCGTGCTGGTGGTGACGCCGCTGGCGGCATCGTAGCTCTTCTTGCCCAGGATGGAAAGACGTGCGCCGCCATCCAGTTCAAAAGCTTTGCCGGTAAAGGCTGTAAAGTAGATATTCAGGTTTTCAACAGCAGCGCCGCTGAGCGGTTTGTCATTCATGGTCATCTTGAAAGTGACCACGGTGGTGTTCGGCTTGGCGCTGAACTTATAGGTTACATTTGAAACCTTGATTACGCCGTCCTGGTACAAATCATCATAGGAGGACTGGTGTTCTGCGCCTGCATCTTTATGACAGCCAGCGCAGGTTTCAAATTGAACTGCATTGGCCGAAACGGCTGCGGCTGCACCGGGTGCGCCGGCAGCGCCGGGGGCACCGGGGGCACCGGCAGGACCGGCAGGACCTGCAGGACCGGCTGGGCCCGGTTGTGCAGAACAAGCTGCCAGCAGCAGGCTGCTGGTCAGCACCAGCGCGCCAAGTAATACTAGAATTTTCTTTGTGGACATTTTTTTACATTCTCCTTGAATATTTGTGTTTTATTTAATAAATGTCTTCAGGTCTTCTTTGGGGGGGGCACCTCCACGCTTGAAAAAATTTTCCTTACATTAAAAGAAACCCAACGGAGAAAGCCCTGACATGGCCCATGTCAAAGTCTTTGATACTATTGTACAAAATTAATCTTCTATTAATAGTGCTATTAATCACAAGCTAAGGTTATAAACGTCATGTATTCGGATAAGGCAGGCTGAATTCGGGTTAGAGTTTGTCTAAAATTGGTTTTTTCTGCCCTGTTAACCCCCTTTAACCCAAAAAAAGGCCAACCATCCAACTAATTTGGATATCGCCTGATAACATCTTCACTCTTTGGTTAGTACCAGATCGTCTTGTTCTTGCCGCCTGGATGCACAACTGCCTGGGACTGAAGTCCCGGCTCAATGCTCAAGGAAGTCCTTCGGACTCCCGTTTGGCGCAAAAATGGATCCGAAGGACTTTTTATGTTATGTGGAGTGGTTTCAACTGCGACGAAACGGGCAACATGGCATCACAGCTAGTAAAAATTGATGAAGTTGGTTATTGACGGGTGAAAAAAACATTTCCTTTCGTAATTACAGACATTCTTTATTCGTAGGTTATTTTAAGATCGGCCTCACCCACCTCGAATTGAATAACCACCCG
>CAZLJB010000090.1:0-9351 GCA_964559195.1 uncultured Anaerolinea sp.
TAATTCATTTCCTGCCGCCCGGAAAGAGCCCGCAGCAGGGTGTTCTGATCTGCATACTCAAGGTCACCCCCGGCTGGCAGACCTCTCGCCAGGCGGGTAACGTGCATGCCCAAAGGCAGCAGCTGCTGGCGCAGGTAAAGTGCCGTGGCGTCACCTTCCATACTGGGGTTGGTCGCCAGGATGATTTCCCTGGCAGCCCCCAACTGTACCCGTGCCAGTAACGGTTTGATTTTCAAATCATCGGGCCCAATTCCCTCGATCGGCGAAAGGACGCCATGCAAGACATGGTACTTGCCATTGTAAGCACCAATCCGTTCGATGGCGATCACATCCAGCGGCTCTTCCACCACGCAAATGATGGATTCGTCACGCACATGGCTCTCGCAAATCTCACAGCGCTCGCGTCCGGTTAGCATGATGTTAAAACATTCCGGGCAAAAAGAAGTTTGCTCTTTAAAAGCAACCAGGGCTTCGGCCAGCGCACGAGCCACGTCCTCGGGTGCGCGCAGCAAATAAAACGCCAACCGGGAAGCCGATTTGGGGCCGATGCCGGGCAAACGTTCAAAAGCGGTAATCAGATTTTGAATTGGTTCTGGAAGAATCATAAGTCAATTGGGCGGGATACCGCGCGCAGCCTGAAAAATTCAAGCAGCGCACTGCCAATCCTTAAAATGGCAAACCACCCGCCAGGGGGCCCATCTTCTTCTCTTGCATTTCCTTCGACTGCTCGAGCGCCATATTGACAGCCGTCAGCACCATGTCATTCAGCATTTCGGCATCCGAATCTTTTAAAAATTCGGGGTCGATTTCCACGCTTTTACACTTCTGATCACCGGTCATGGTGACTTTGATGGCACCGCCTCCGGCTGAGGCCGTGACGGTTTCCAGGGCAAGCTGTTCCTGGGCAAGCGCCATCTGGGTCTGCAGCTTCTGCAATTGAGCCATCATCGGGTTTCCGCCCATGGCGGGCGCTCTGTTAAATCCTTTAGCCATTGTTATCTCCTGATGAGTAATGAAAGAAAACGAAAATACCGGAATAAATCAAAAAGATGAGCTTTACTGCACATCCACAATCTCGCCGCCCAACTGGCTGGCAGCTGCCACCATGCCATCCGGTTTGACATGCGCAGGCAGAGCATTTTTATTCCCTGAAACCACTGCCTGGAGTGGTAATTCCACACCAATCACATCCTTGATGGTTTTGCGGGTCAGATCCAGGCTCTCGGGACGGTTAAATTTATCGCGCAATATGTCACTTGAAAAAGACAGGATCAAGACACCTTCACGAATTTCAAGGACTTTGCTCGAATTGAGCAAGGCATATAGCTGTGAATCTTTGGCTTTGACCTGATGAACGATTTGCTTCCAGGATTTGCTGACTTGTTCAAATGTGGCCGGCGAGCCGGCTGGCCTGGTTTCCGCCACCCGAGCAGGAGCCTGGTTTGTTATGCCAGCCGGATGTGCGGTCGGCACCGTTTGCGCCCGGGCATGTTCTGAAACTGCCCCGGCAAGCCGGGCTGCCGGTAGGGTAGCTGCCGGTACAACCGCCACCATTGCCTGGGCCGGTGGCTCCAACACTTCGGCAAAAGCCAGCTCAAGACCCAGCGAAGGCGCCCAACCACCCCGCTGATCGATAGCTGCCCCATTAAACGCTCGCATCATGCGCAGCACATCCGCGATGGGTAGGGCTGCCGCATGCAACTTCATCTGCGTGCGCACATCGGAGGGTACTTCAACCTGTTCGGCATTGCCCATTTGAATGAGCATGATACTGCGTAAATAATCAACAATCTGGCGAGCCAAAGCCCGCGCATCTGCTCCACCGTCCAACGCACGGTGAATTTCATCCAATCCGGCCCCAGGCTGCCGGTCTATCACAGCCTGGATCAAGGCCAGGACCGATTGGCTGGTCGCGGTACCCAGTACGGTCTGGGCCAGCTCGAGACTGATTCGCTCGCCGGTCGAGGCCAGTTGATCGAGCAGCGAGATGGCATCGCGCATTCCACCTGACGATTGGCGCGAAATGACGTTCAGCGCTTCCGTATCTGCCAGGATATTTTCTGACTTGCAAATATCGACCAGATGGCGGGTGATCTCGCCCACCGGAACACGCCGGAATTCATGGCGCTGGCAGCGCGAAATCACGGTAGCCGGGATCTTATGGATCTCAGTGGTGGCCAGAATGAAAATAGCGTGCGGTGGCGGTTCCTCAAGCGTTTTTAAAAGGGCGTTGAAAGCTGCTGTGGAAAGCATGTGAACTTCGTCAATAATATAAACTCGATAAGTACCCTGGGATGGGGAGAAATTAATTTTGTCGCGCAAATCGCGCACATCTTCCACCGAGGTATTTGAAGCAGCATCTATTTCAATCAAATCCATGAAGCGGTTTTCGTTGACCGCCAGACAGTTGGCACACTCATTGCAGGGGCGCCTGGCTGGATCAGTATTCAGGCAGTTAACCGCCTTCGCCAAAAGACGCGCAGCTGTCGTCTTCCCGGTGCCACGCGGCCCGCTGAAAAGATAAGCATGCGCAATGTGACTGGATGCCACTGCGTTTTTCAGGGTCTGGACGATATGCTCCTGAGAGATGACTTCATCCCAGAGCTGGGGGCGCCATTTTCGATAAAGTGCTTGGGTCATTTTAACCGTCAGGTTTCAATTCAAAAAGAATATCCAAAAGAAGTAAAATTCAGCCGCTTCGGCCGCAGTCAATTCATTGCTTTCCTGTCCCGAATCATAGCATGTTTTTGGAAAAATCAATCCTACGATTCGAGGTTTACCCCCCAACTGGAGAAAATCATTCAACTTAGCGCTGCATTAACAGGGCCACCCAGTCATTAATCTGTCGCTTATCCACCAGCTTCAGACCCTGCTTTTCACCAGCAGCAACCACATCATTGGCCTGATGCTCAAGAATACCAGACAGGATGATGGCGCCCCCGGGTTCGATCAGGTCCGCCAGGCCTGCTTCGAACAAGCGGATCAATACCGGTGCCAGGATATTGGCCAGTACCAGTGGCGCGTGGCGGATAGCGAATTGACCAGCCCGTACTTCAGCGACCGAGCCCAAGCCAATCGGAAACCGATCGGCCGCAATAGCGTTGTTATCGGCATTTTCACGACTGTTTTTGATCGAAGCTTGATCAATATCAACACCCAGGGCCAGATCCGCCCCCAGCTTGATGGCTGCCACCGATAAAATCCCGGAACCACAGCCCACATCGATGGCCGATCCTGGCAGCCTGAATTTTGCCGGGTCATCAAAAACCGTCTCCATCAACTCCAGGCAAAGCTGGGTGGTGGGGTGTGTGCCAGTGCCAAATGCCATGCCCGGATCAATGCGAATGGAAATCCGTGCCGGTTCTTCCGATTCCAACCAGACTGGGACGATGATCAAACGCTTGCCAATCAGGATCGGTTTGTAATGACTCTTCCAGGCTTCCATCCAGTTCTGGTCAGCGATTGGGGTAAAAACCGCGGCCGGCAAAGGCTGGATCATGCCCAGGTAGTAAAGCGATTCCTCCAATTTCTGGCGGGTCTGCTCCAGGGTTTCGTCAGCCACCAGGTAGGCACGCACACTGATATCCCCAACCGGAGTACCTTCATCTTCTTCATCATTATATTTAACTGCCTGTTCGGTCATCACACCATTGGGCGCGTAGCGCGCCAAAACATCAGCCACCGCTTCGGCCAGCTCACCGTTAACAGTCAGGGAAACTTCCAGCCAGTTTGTCATATTTAATTCCAATTTTGAGTAATTCGTCAATGCTCAGGGCTCGTTGAAAGAGAAAGCTGATGACCCACGTTCTCAACCACCCAGGGCATCGTTCAGCCAATCCAAAAAGCCCTTTTGCTGAGCTCGGGGGGTTGTACCCAAAGTCAATGCCAGTTTTTCGAATAATTCACGCTGTTCGGGGGATAATTTTTTGGGAATATCGACATTTACAATCACGCGCTGGTCGCCTCGCCCGCTCTGGCGAATCCGCGGAACACCCTTGCCACGCATATTAAACATGGTACCAGGTTGCGTTCCGGCAGGAATGTTCAATCTTTCATCCTTTGCATCCACAGTTGGGACTGGAATATCAGCACCCAGGACTGCCTGCGCAATATTGATATCCAAATCCAGGATAATATCTTCGCCCTTGCGTTTGAAAAATACATGCGGTTTAACATCCACTGCTATAAAAAGATTCCCATTTGGACCGCCGTTTGCACCAGGCTGGCCCTCACCCGGCAACCGGATCTGCATGCCATTATCCACGCCGGCCGGGATCGAAACCGATTTCTTGATTTTTTTCCGTTCCTGTCCACGGCCAGCACAGCCATGGCAGACTTTTTCAATGATTTGGCCACGTCCCTGGCAAGCCTGGCATGGCACGGTTTCAACCATCTGGACAATGAAGGTCTGGCGTACCTGGCGAACTTCACCCCGCCCGCCGCAGGTTCCACAAGTCTTGATATTGCTGCCCGGCTCAGCGCCGTTTCCGCGGCAGATCGAACAAATTTCATCGCGTTCAAATTCAATCTCTTTTTCCATGCCAAAAACGGCTTCTTCAAAAGAGAGGCTGACCGCCATCTGCAAATCGCGACCGCGCCGGGGGGCGCTTCGCCGCGAACCACCGCTCCGTCCGCCCATGCCAAACCCGAACAACTCTTCAAAGATATCTTCAAAGTGGACGCTGTAATCCTGGGTGCCGCCCATGTCACCCAGACCTGCGCGACCGAAACGATCATAGCGCGCGCGCTTATCCTGATCTGAGAGCACGCTGTAGGCTTCATTTATTTCCTTAAATTTATCTTCAGCGTCTGATTCTTTGCTCACATCCGGGTGGAATTGGCGCGCCAGCTTTCGAAAGGCCTGCTTGATTTCATCCGGGGTGGCGGTTTTAGAAATGCCTAGAACTTCATAGTAATCACGGTTTGTCGTCATGAGTTTGTCCCATTATAAACTGCAATATTTGCATCCAGGCTGTGGTTCCGCAAAGACAGCGGACGTTCCACTCCGGCAGACAAACATAAAACCGTTTGGTTGCCAGGCATCTTAGGCCATACAGAAAAAACCTTGCCGTAACCGGCACAGGCAAAATTAGACATACTTTTACTCGGCTACTTTGACCAGGGCCGGGCGCAGAACACGCTCGCCATGTAAATAACCCTGCTGAAGAACCGCAATCACGGTGCCGGACGCATGCTTTTCTGAAGGTTCCTGCATGATGGCTTCGTGTAACACCGGATCAAATGGCTGGCCTTCGGCTTGCATACGTGTTACGCCTTCAGCCTCCAAAATTGACAGAAACTTGCGGTAAACCAGCTCAACCCCACTCGCCCAGACATCTCCATCCGGACGGTGCGCAAGCGCCCGCTCAAGATCATCAATGCCTGACAAAAATTTCTTGATTGTTCCGCCAGATGCCACGCGGCCCACCTGGGCGTTATCGTGTTCAGTACGGCGACGATAATTCACAAAATCAGCCCGCTCGCGCTGTAAGGCATCCAGGTATTCCTGCGTTTTAGCCTGTGACTCAGCCAGTTGAGCTTGCAGTTTCTCCAGCTCCAGATTCAAATCCACAGTCGGCTGGTCGGCCACCGGCTGTTCATCTCCAACCGCTTGAGGTTGCTCTTGGGATCTATTTTTTTTGTCAGACATAAAATCATACTCTCTTTGGCTTCTTTTGTATTATTTGGTTAGATTTCATTGAGACACGTTATTCAGTAAACGTATCGTTGACCAGTTCACTTAATAAACTGGCCACATATCGCACAGTTGGAATGGTCTTGCTATATGACATACGCATCGGTCCGAGAACCCCAAGCATACCAGTAACCTGACCTGCCACCCCGTAACGCGCCAGGACCATTGAACACTGACGCAGTTCCTCCCAGGTGCCCTCCCCGCCAATCAGTACCTGCACACTTCCCGGCCCACTGCTTAAGACCGTACGAGAAATCATTTCCTGCAGGGTGGAGCGTTCATCAAACAGGCGCAACGCCCGGCGGGCGTCATCTGCTACATTAAACTCAGATTCAGCCAGCACGTTATTAAGACCATCATAATACAGGTTGCCTGAAATCCGACCGGCAGTGCGGCGCATATCCTGGGTTATCAAGGCGATAATGTCAACTTCCAGCGCATCGGAATGCGCCGGCAGCACACTGATTTCATCAATGGTATGTCCCTGAAAACTCTGATTAATCCGCATGGCAGCCTTGGAAAGGCGTTCCTGCGTAACGGGCTCGGCCAGGGTCAGTACCTGCTGGCTGACCTCACCACCCAACATAACCAGCACCATCAAGACCTGCCGGCCCTGGGTGGAGATTAACTCAACATGTTTAAACCAGGATTTCTCGGCATGCGGAGCCGTCACTAACGAAACTGCCTGGGATTGATTGGCGAGCACCGAAGCTGCCAGGGTCATCCACTGCTCCACATCCGGACGTGACTGGTGGAATTGGTGGCTGATGGTGTTCTGGACTGTTTCAGGCAGTTCAGCCTGATGCATGGTGTGGCTGACGAAAAATCGATAACCATCCTCGCTCGGAACACGCCCGGCCGAAGTATGTGGCTGGCGCAAATAGCCCAGCTCCGTCAGCGCGGCCATTTCATTTCGTATTGTGGCAGAACTCATGTCCAGCCGGTAATGCTCCACGAGATGCAAAGAACCCACCGGCAGCGCGGTTTCTATATAATCACGCACCACCAGCATCAGTATGGTCTTTTGGCGATCAGATAAATCAGTCATGCAATTTCCTGGCATCCTTTAGCACTCATAATCTCAGAGTGCCAAACCTACGAAATTAATCATAACATGCGCAAAAACCAGCGTCAATAAGAATAGTGTTAGAACAGTCATTCTCAGGCCCATGCTGATCATTCATAAGTGGTCAGCATGGGCCTGTTCAAAAAACAGCAGCTGTGAATTTTTGTGGATTTTTGCGATAAAACCGACCTGAGAATTTTACACGCCCCTTGACAAGCTTGTCATTTTATTTATAATCATTATAAATAAGATAATATGGCAAATTCACTGGAATTAATTAATACACTTAAGAACTCGGGCATGCGACTGACGCCGCAGCGCGTGGCCATCTGCGATCTACTCACCAGCACAGACGAGCACCCGACTGCTGCCATGATCTACGCCGAACTGCACCCTAAATTCGCGTCACTTTCTCTGGCGACCGTCTATAATACACTCGATACGCTCGTCAGCCTGGGCGCTGTCAACGTGTTAGGGCATGCCGGGGATGACCATGTGCACTACGACCCGAATATGGAACCACATGTCAACCTGGCCTGCGTAACCTGCCATCGCATCACCGATATACCATCCGAACACGTCCACCATCTGGACAGTGAAATCAGCCAGGCCTCGGGGTACAGACTACTGGGAGCGCGCGTGTTATATTACGGCGTTTGCCCTGAATGCCAGGAAAAATCAATCACCACAACAAAGACCTGGTAAACAACCGGTCTCAAGGATAAGCGGATGACAACCACAACTCTGCCAGAAATTCAAACCGCCCCGGAAGATGCGCGCTGTACAAACGCACTGGCCGACACTTTACGCGGTTATCAAGGAATCGAAAAAGTGGAATTTGATGTTGAAAACGGCCAGCTAAAAGCGGTCTTTGATCAACGCATTCTCTCAAATGAAATGGCCATGCAAGTGATCCGCCAATCCGGGCAGGTGGCGGCCACGCTGGCCGCCCAATGCGCCGCCAAACGGGAGCATGGGGTAGCGGCTTGCGCGGTTTGTGCCGGAGAAATGGGCCGGAAGTTGGTCACCCAATACCAGGCTGCCGCCTCACTGCCAACTGCCAGCTTTCAAAACGGGGTCATTGCAGCCAGCCTTAACCAGGCCTCCCCTTTGAATGGCAGCGCAACCGAGGTTGAAACCACCTTCCTGGGCAAAGCCGAAAAAATATTAAAAACGAAAACCATCTCAAAAGACAGGCTCGAAATTCTCTTTACTGTACTGAACGCCGCCGCAGGCCTGATTGCCTGGATTGGGGCCATGGCCGGGCTGAACCCGCTGGCAGTTGCCAGTTTGTACACCATTTCATATTTCAGCGGGGGTTATTTTGGTGTGGTGGCTTCCATCAATGCCCTGAAAGAGAAAACAATCAATGTCGATATGCTGATGCTGCTGGCAGCCCTGGGAGCCGCATTTGTTGGTTCGCCAGCCGAAGGGGCCATGTTGCTGTTTCTGTTTTCGCTTTCGAATACCCTGCAAACCTTTGCGATGGACCGCAGCCGTAAGGCGATCGAAAAACTGCTGGATTTGCGCCCATCCATGGCTACTGTCCGGCGCGGCTCGCGGCTGGTAGTCCTGCCGGTTGAACAACTGACTCTAGGCGATGTGGTCATTGTGCGTCCGGGTGAACGCTTCCCAATTGATGGCGAGGTGATAACCGGCGAAACAGACGCTGACCAGGCCACCATCACCGGCGAATCCATGCCTGTCCACAAAGTCAGTGGGGATAGCGTCTTCGCATCCACCATAAACGGCACAGGCTCGGTCGAAATCCGGGTCACCCGCCTGACCAAAGACACAACCCTGGCGCGTATTGTTCAGATGGTCGAAGATGCCCAGGGCAGCAAAGCCACCACCCAGCGCATGCTGGATAAATTTGAAAATTATTACGCCGTTTTCGTACTGGGGGCGGCAGTCCTGCTGATCTTTATCCCATGGCTGCTGCTTGGAAATGACTTTCAACTGACCTTCTACCGCGCCATGACCTGGCTGGTAGTGGCTTCGCCCTGCGCGTTGGTGATTTCCACACCGGCCAGCATTCTTTCCGCCATTGCAAATGCAGCCAAAAATGGCGTTTTGTTCAAGGGTGGAGTGCACCTGGAAAAAACCGCCTCGCTCAAGGTGCTGGCTTTTGATAAAACCGGCACGCTGACCAGTGGCAAACCCACCGTAACCGAACTCTTTCTTTATGATAAGCAATTAAGCGAAGACCAGCTGTTGCAATTTTCCGCGGCCCTGGAATCACGTTCAGAGCATCCCCTGGCTCGCTCTATTGTCCAGAAGGCCCACGAACGCAAACTGGACCTGCCCACGGCCACTGATTTTCGCTCCATTCCCGGACAGGGCGTTGAAGGCCGCGTCGATGAAAGACATTTCTGGATTGGAAATGAGCGTATGTTTGCAGAACGCGATATGCCAATCCCAGCCGATTTACTGGCCAGGGCCCGCCAGATGGAAGAAATTGGACAGACCGCGATGATTGTATACTCGGCTCCGCACTTCCTGGGCTTACTGGCAGTTTCTGATACCCTGCGCCCAGACGCGATCGAAATGATCAAAGGACTCAAAAAGGCCGGGATTGAACGGGTGGTCA
>CAZLJB010000091.1:0-9348 GCA_964559195.1 uncultured Anaerolinea sp.
ATAGCTTCAGGTGACTGGAGTTCAGACGTGTGCTCTTCCGATCTCAATTCTTCCACCGGCACCTGCGGTGGGACGCTTACGGCTGTGGCTGGCGGCACTTCCTTCAGTTACAGCGGTGGTGTTTTGAACGCAAACAAACGCTGTACCATCAGTCTGAATGCCACCATGGATGTGAATGGTAACCTTACTAATATTATCCCGGCCCACTCTTCCAGCGTTTCCAGTTCAGGGGTGACCACATTTAATGGCGCGAGCAACACCCAATCCGCCAGCGCCACTCTCACCAATTTGCCCGGCGCCAGTATTTCCAAATACTTCTACCCTGCCACAGTAGTCGCCGGGTTGCCATCAAAACTAACCATCGAGATTAAGAATACCGGTAACATCCAGTTGACCGGGATGGGTTTGACCGATACACTGCCGGATGGGCTAAAAATATACGAAACCTCAACAGGCATTCCAGCATCAGGGACTGCCTGCGGTGGCACAGTAACTGCGATCAAGGACAGCAATCAAATAATTCTGGCAGGCGGCAGTATTGCTGCCGGACCTGACACGACCTGTTTGATAGAGGTTAAAGTGGCTGCCGCATCAGCCAAAGTCTATACCAACACCATCGCCAAGGAAACCCTGATCACCACCCAAAAAGCCACCAATACCGACCCGGCCAGCGATTCTCTGAACGTTTCCGCACCTCCATTGCAGATTGTGAAGACACTGGATCTGGTCAAATCGCACCCCCCGTTTCAAGTGGGTAACACGATTACCTATCAGATTGTGGTCACCAATATCAGCGCGGCGGATGCATTGAAAAACGTCAGGATCACTGACCCTGGAACGGATCCCGCGCTGTCTACCTGTATTAGAAAATCGGATAGCTTGGAGGTTTCTCTGCCCGTAGCATCGCTGGCGGCAGGGGATTGGCTGACCTGCGAGGCAACCCATTTAGTGACCACCACCGACGTCACCACTGGAACCTATTCGAATACAGCGATTGCGAAAAGTGACGAGACAAGTAATGTCACCTCAACTGTAACGGTGCCAATTGGTCAAACCGATGCCATGAGCGTTACCAAGACAGTCACCAGCAGCGGCCCATATCTTTTTGGGTCGAAGATTGACTACTTAATTACGGTCACTAATATAGGATCGAGCACTTTAAGCGGGATAACAGTCACTGATCCTGTGGCGGCAGTGGGGAATTGTAAAGATTCTGCGAATTCTCCCATCACCCTGCCTCTAACCACCTTTTTACCTTCACCTGGGATTCATTCCTTTTCCTGCACAGCCAGCTACGTGGTGCAAAAGGCCCAGGTCGTGGCGGGCAGCTTCACCAATACTGCCACTGCAACAAGTACCACCCCGGTACTGACAGCCACTGCTTCAGCCATGGTTCCGGTCACCCAGGATGCCAGGCTGGAAGTTTTCAAACAGGTTCTTTCGACCGGACCCTATCTAAAGGACAGTCAAATCCAATACGACATTTCCGCTGTCAATTCTGGCAGCCGCACCCTGACCGGCGTGGGGTTGAGTGACCCCAAGGCGGATGCCTGGGGATTCTGTTATAACCTGACTGATCCGGCTACGCCTGTAGCTCATACTGCCGTCACCCTGGCAGCCGACGAAATTTTGTCCTGTACAGTTACCCATACAGTTACAGATCTTGATCTTGCCAACGGTGGGGTTACCAATGTGGCGACAGGGATAAGCAATCAGACTGCCGATGCAACTGCTACCGCCACGGAGGTATTGGGAACCCCATCGATCCTCCTGGCTAAAGTTGGCGTTGTTCACGATACGAATGTCAATGGCCACGCGGACGCGGGTGAGCATATTGATTACTCATTCACAATAACCAATAACGGTCTGATTTCGCTAAACAATATTTCGCTGGTCGATATTGTCGGCGGTGTCAGCATTAGTGGTGGACCTGTTACAAGTCTTGCTCCTGCGGCTTTTTCAAACGCTTTTAGTGGGACATATCTATTAACGCAGGCTGATATTGATGCCGGAACTTTTACTAACTCTGCCCTGGTAACTGGTTATCCACCAGTTGGAAGCCCGGCTTTTTCCACTGCCAGCGTAACGTTAAACCTGGCTGACCCGAAGATCAAAGTTGTTAAAAGTGAGACACACAGCTTTACTCCGGCGCACGTCTTGGCAGGCGATCTCATCCATTACACCTTTACTGTGTCTAACCCGGGTAATACCACCCTGAATACGATTGTCCTGACTGATCCGAAATGCACCAGCGCGCCAGCCTATCAATCAGGTGATACCAGCAACCTGACGAAACTGGATGTGACCGAAACATGGGTCTATACTTGCGATCATACCCTGACCCAGGCAGAGATCGAATCCGCTTCCGGATCCATCGTTAATACTGCTAATATAACCAGCCAGCTGCCAGATGGCACCACAGGACCGGCAGGATCTGGGACCTTGACCGTTTCTTTACCTGCCGATCCGAAGATTACACTGGTGAAGAGCGAGACACACAGCTTTACTACGGCGCATGTCATGGCCGGGTATGTCATCCATTACACCTTCACCATTACCAACCCCGGTAACATCACCCTCAATACGCTTGTACTGACCGATGCAAAGTGTGACAGCACTCCTGTTCTTCAATCAGGTGGCGATACCGGTAATACTGGAAAGCTGGATCTTGGAGAAACCTGGGTCTATAAATGTGATCACATCTTGACCCAGGCAGATATTGATAATGTTGCTGAGCAAATCGTCAACACTGCCAATCTGACCAGTAAGCTGCCAGGAGGTATCATTTCTGGTCCGACCGCTTCAGATTCCACCATTGTGACCCTAACACCTGATCCGGCGATCAATCTGGTAAAGACCGCCAATACATCCGGTCTTACCTCGCCGGTCAAGGCTGGCAATATTATCCACTACAGTTTTGTCATCACCAACCCTGGCAATCTGACCCTCAATGCGATTGCCCTGACTGATGCGAAATGTAATAACTCACCGGCTCTACAATCTGGCAGCGATCCAAACAGCAACAATAAGCTGGATGTGACTGAAACCTGGACTTATAGATGTGACCATATACTGACCCAGTCTGAGATTGAGGATCCAGATGCCAGGCTTGATAATACTGCCTATCTGACCAGTAATCTGCCCAGCGGTTTGGCAGGGCCAGCTGTTACCTCTTCGGCGAATGTTTCAATTCCGCCCAGCCCGCAGATCAGCCTGATCAAGAGTGAAGACCACTCTGGGTTTGTTTCCCCTGTGAAGGCAGGTAATGTGATTCATTACACCTTCACAATTGCAAATTCGGGCAACTTTATTTTGAACACGATTGTCCTTGTGGATGGAAAATGTGACAGCGGCCCAACCTACTTATCTGGTGACACAAATGCTGACTCCAAACTTGATATCACGGACACCTGGATTTATACGTGCAGTCATACCCTCACCCAGGCAGAGATTGAAGATGTTTCAGGTCAGATCGTTAACTCGGCCCAGGTAACCAGCAAACTTGCCACGGCAGCCACAGGACCCACTGCCACCGATACCAAAACCGTTTTGCTCCCTGCCAGTAAACTAATCAGTCTGGTCAAGAGTGAAACGCACAGCTTCACGCCTGGACACGTGATGGCAGGCGATGTCATTAATTACACTTTTACCATCAAGAATGATGGAAATTACATTCTCAATACCATCCTTCTGACCGATTTGAATTGTAACAGCGGGCCCAATTATCAATCAGGCGATACCGCCAATTCCGGAAAACTTGATCTGACCGAAACCTGGGTCTATACTTGCGCTCATACTTTGACCCAGGCTGAAATTGAAAACTCGGCAGGGAAAATTGTTAATACCGCTAATGTGACCAGCAAACTTGCGGATGGCAATAGCGGGCCAACCAGCAGCAGTTCCAAGACTGTCACGCTGACAGCTGACAAAAGGATTAGCGTTGTAAAAAGTGAGACACATACTTTTACATCCGCCCACGTCATGGCCGGGGATGTCATCCATTACACTTTTGCTGTTACTAACCCGGGTAACTTCATTTTGAATACCATTGCTTTAACTGATGCGAAATGTAACTCAGGGCCAACTTATCAGAGTGGTGACACCAATTCGGACAGCAAGCTGGATTTTGCCGAAACCTGGAACTATGCCTGTGACCACACTCTGACCCAGGCCGAGATTGACAGCGCATCAGGAACCATTATTAATACCGCCAGCGTGACCAGCAAACTTACTGCTGGAACAAATGGGCCAGCCAATACGGGTTCAAAGACCGTGAATCTAACGGCCGATCCGAAGATCACCCTGGTCAAGAGCGAGACTCACAGCTTTACGACTGCGCATGTCATGCCCGGGGATGTCATTCATTACACCTTTACCATTACCAACCCCGGTAACATCACCCTCAATACGCTTGTACTGACCGATGCAAAGTGTGACAGCGCTGCTGTTCTTCAAGCAGGTGGGGATAGTAGTAACACCGGAAAACTGGATTTGGCAGAAACCTGGGTCTATAAATGTGATCACATTCTGATCCAGGCAGATATTGATAATTCCGCCGGGCAGATCGTCAACACTGCGTCTGTCAGCAGTAAGCTGCCAGGTGGAGGAATTGGCCCAACCGGAACTGATTCAAAAACGGTACTACTGCTAGCTGATCCGAAAATTACCCTGATTAAAAGCGAGACTCACAGTTTTACGACTGCGCATGTCATGCCCGGGGATGTCATTCATTACACCTTCACCATTACCAATCCCGGAAACATCACCCTCAATACGCTTGTACTGACCGATGCAAAGTGTGACAGCGCTCCTGTTCTTCAACCAGGTGGGGATAGCAGTAATACCGGAAACCTTGATCTGGCAGAAACCTGGATCTATAAGTGTGACCATGTCCTGACTGTGGCAGATATCGATAATGTTGCTGGTCAAATTGTCAACACAGCCACTCTGACCAGCAAGCTGCCGGGTAGTGCTACTGGTCCATCTGGATCAAGTTCCAAGACAGTCATGCTTACACAAGACCCATCGATCAGCATTGTCAAAACCGGGACACTCCATATGAATATTGTCTCTCCAAATGGGATTTCAAATCCAGGAGACACTATCACTTACACTTTTACCGTGATGAATACGGGTAATGTGACCTTGACCAATGTGACTGTGAATGATTCCGTTTCAGGGGTTTTGCTGAGTGGGCTTCCAATTCTCAGTCTGGCGCCCGGCCAAAGTGACACGTCCACGTATACAGCCAGTTACACATTAAAACAGTTGGATATCGATGCTGGGACGTTCGCCAATTCAGCTTCGGTTATCGGGACAACTCCGACTGGCAGCAGTGTCACGAATACAGCATCTGACACGATGACCATTGAAGCCGATAAGCAGATCAGCCTGGTGAAAACAGGCACGCTGGATATGACCATCCAGGGGCTGTCCAATGTGGTCGATGCCGGAGATAAGATAACATATACTTTTTCGGTTTCGAACCCGGGAAATGTGACCCTTACAGCAGTGGCCGTGAATGATCTTGTGGTCGGTGTTACCTTGTTGGGAAGTCCAATCGCCAGCCTGGCGCCAGGCCAGAGCGACCTTACCACCTATACTGCCAGCCACACGTTAACCCAGGCCGAAATAAACAGCGGCACATTCACAAACTCGGCCAATGTCACCGCAAAACCACCCAGCGGCGTAAATATTACCAACTCGGCCTCAGACACAAAGTCCCTGGTGGCAGACAAGCAGATTACCCTGATTAAAACCGGTGTTTTGGATATGACCGTCAAAGGACGCAGCGATATCGTCGATGCTGGAGATGTGATCAACTATTCCTTTACTGTTTCAAACCCGGGGAATGTAACTCTGACAAATGTGGCTGTGACAGATCCAAAGGCTACCATAACCGGCGGACCGGTCAGCCTGGCACCTGGTGAAACGGATAGCCTGACATTCCGGGGTTCTTACACGCTCAAGCAATCTGATCTGGATGCAGGTATTTTTACCAATACAGCTACAGTCAGCGCAACTCCGCCTATCGGGGTAAATATTTCGAATACGGCTTCGGATACGAAAATCTTATCCGCCGCAACGTCAATTGATCTTGTAAAAACAGGTCAATTAGATTTGGGTACAAATGGTCGGGTAGATGCGGGTGATGTGATCACGTATGCTTTTTTGGTCACCAATACCGGCAACGTAACCCTAATGAATGTGACTGTAAGCGAAAACACCCTCGGGGTCAATATATCCGGCAGCCCCATTCCCAGCCTGGGACCGGGGCAAACCAATTCCACTGCTTATACAGCCAGCTACACATTATCCCAGGCTGATGTTGATGCCGGTACGTTTACCAATTCTGCTTCGGTCACCGGAAAACCGCCATTAGGCAGTAATGTTACGATGACAGCCTCAGATACACGCACACTGGCGTCTGACAAACGAATCACCCTGGTAAAAACAGGAACGCTGGATATGACCGTCAAAGGACCGGCCACTCTGGTGGATGCTGGTGATGTTATTAGCTATACCTTCACGGTTTCAAATCCGGGCAATTTGACTCTGAATACAATCGTCCTGACCGATGCAAAGTGTGACAGTGGGCCAACCTATCAATCGGGTGATACCGGCAACCTGGGCCAGCTGGATTTGACAGAGACCTGGACATACAAGTGTGACCATGTCATAACCCAGGCAAATATTGATGATCCGGCAGCGGAATTTGTTAATTCAGCCTTGGTAACCAGCAAACTTCCAAATACTGCAGTTGGCCCAACCAGTACTGATTCCAAAACCATCTCTCTGCGGCAGTCAGCAGGCATTGATCTGGTAAAAACAGGTACATTAAATATCGATGTAATTGCGCCTGGCGATAAAGTCAACGCAGGCGATACAATTACTTATGCCTTCAAGATTAAAAATCTGGGGAATGTTACGCTGAAAAATGTCAGGGTTACCGATCCGTTTGTGAGCATTTCAGGCGGTCCGATCACCCTTTCCCCGGGGCAGGAAGATAGTTCCAGTTTCACGGGAACTTACACTTTGCTCCAGGCTGACCTGGATAAGGGAACCTTTTCCAATACGGCAACCGCAACCGGCACACCGCCTGATAGTAGAGATGTCAGCCATTCGGATACAGTTAACCAGCACTTATCAGATGTTCCACTGATTGGGATTGCCAAGCGAGTTGTAGGTACCCCCGTAAAAGTGAGCCCGGGTGTTTGGGATGTAACCTTTGAATTTCTGGTCCGAAATTATGGGAACATTACCCTGAATCACCTGCAAGTTACGGATGATCTGGATGAAACTTTCAAAACAAAGGTCGAT
This sequence comes from uncultured Anaerolinea sp., assembly GCA_964559195.1. Taxonomy (GTDB): domain Bacteria; phylum Chloroflexota; class Anaerolineae; order Anaerolineales; family Villigracilaceae; genus UBA5195. The sequence continues at coordinate 7,321 of CAZLJB010000091.1, forward strand.
CTCCCTCCTTCGGTTTATCAAGTTAATTCTCTAACCAGTTCAGATTTCACTGTCAATTGGCCGGGTTATGATGGCAGCGGCGATAAAAATTTACTAAAACTAGCTGCTAATGATTCTCTTAGTGTTGACAAGCAGGGAATTATCACGCTGGTAGTCCGGATAACACCCTCCAATGGCGGCCCGTTTGAGAATTCTGCGAATGCAAGCGCTTTATCGGTTACTGATTCTACAAAGTCCACCAATGATCAGTCACAGAAAGGTCTTGATCCAGATCCGGATAAAGATGGTTTCCCTGCAAATAACAATACTTCCACACCAGTCGAGTTCGGTCCAAACCTGTTTGACCCACCATTTGGAATTAAACTTCTGGATATTACAAAAACACCAGTTTTCCATTGGACAATGATCTGGATAAATGACACGAATATCGTAGCAATTAACGCCTCTGTGAGCGATGGTATTCCGATTGGCACCGTCTTTGTGGATGATGGGATTGCCAACGAGTTTTCATTGCCAGCCGGGCCATTACCGCTGGGTTCGGTATCGAGTGGTGTTGTTTGTACGTCAGCCAAGCTTCAAACAACCACAACCGCCTGTTATTATGAAGGTCCCACAATCACTTATCCTCGCGGACGGATTGTTTGGGTTGGCACGCTTGGACCAGATTTGGGTGTTACTGATGCTGCAAAGGCGTTAAACGCCATCAAAATTGAGTTTAACGTCAATCTGAACCCGAGTTCAGGCCAGGTTGAAAACAAAGCCACGATTGATGCAGATCTGAATGGAAATGGTAATTTTAGCGATCAGGGCGAACGCCAGGTTTCTTCGGCGAGTGCCAATTGGCAGGCCCCTAGTGTTCGTTCTACGCGGAAAAGTCCTCCTCCGCTTCTTCCAAATACTGGATTTAGTCCCGGTGTAACCAGTTTTGTTCCGTTACAGCCTCCTGACCAGATGTATCATGTTTTTTCCTTGGATGGATTGCGGCTTGATATTCCATCTTTGGGCGTTTCGCAAACCATTGTAGGTGTGCCGCAGATGGATGACGCCTGGGATGTTTCCTGGCTCAATAAGGACATCGGCTATCTGGAAGGAACAGCCTTCCCGACCTGGGTAGGAAACAGTGCCCTGACCGGCCATGTCTACCTTTCGAATGGACTGCCTGGGCCATTTGTCAATTTACACAGCCTCAAATGGGGCGATTTGATTTTCATCCATGCTTACGGTCAGGAATTTACTTTTGAAGTTCGTTGGCTGGCCTTCGTCGACCCTTCGTCCACTTCTGTCCTTGGGCACAAGGATGGTACCTGGATCACGATGTTAACTTGTAAAGAATTCGACGCTGCAGCGGGTGTTTATAGGCTCAGAACCGCAGTTCAAGCTGTGTTGATCCGTGTTAAAAATGAACCCGGCACCAGGTCTGGCCAGTAGTAGTTTTAGCCGTAAAACACCATACAGGTTTGATAAAACCAGGTGCTGAAAAAGTTCTACAAATTCGATCATACATTCCAACCCGAAAAATATTGTTTGAAATGCTATACTATGGGTAATTGTGATAACAATACTTTCGTAAGTCGGGCAGATAAACACCTTTTTAGCAGGTTGTTAATATAATCCTTGAGTATTGCATCAATTATCCGGAGGTCTTATGGCTGATAATATACTGCGTGTTACCCCACCCGTGCTGCGAGATGCAGAAGTTTTAAAGTTAAAGGCGCAAATCATCAACTTTGTAGCTCCGGATTTACAAAAGGTCTCAACCATTGACTTGACTCGCCAGAATGTACGTGCCTGGTTGGAAAAAACCCTTGATGACTTGTATCCAGGAGATAAGATCCCAACCACCATTCGCCAGCAGGTGGTGGATGCGGCTGCTGCTGATATGATCGGATTTGGACCGCTGGAACTGCTCCTGGGAGATCCGTTGATCAATGAAATCATGGTAAATGGACCGGACCTGGTTTTTGTGGAACGCAATGGCGAACTTTACCAGACGGATGTGCAGTTTGATAATACTTCTCATCTGATGCA
>CAZLJB010000092.1:0-9080 GCA_964559195.1 uncultured Anaerolinea sp.
CACGGCTCTGAACACTCTTTCCCTACACGACGCTCTTCCGATCTTGCTGGGCAGCGCAAGGCCGGAGACGAACCCAAAACCGGCCCGCGCCGCGTACCGGTTGCACCTGAAAAACCGATTCATATTCCAAATCTCCGCACCGATCGCCTGGGAACTTTTGATTTTATCTCCTGGTGGGAGCGGGATAAGGTGGCAAATGCAAAGGTAATGGTGGTTGGGGCTGGTGCCCTGGGCAATGAGGTCATCAAAAACCTGGCCCTGATGGGCATTGGAAATCTTTTTATTGTTGATTTTGACAATATCGAAGCCGCCAACCTGAGTCGTTCAGTACTATTCCGGGAATCTGATAACAAGCGCAGCAAGGCAGAGGTAGCAGCCGCCCGCGCAAAATCGATCAACCCACAATTGAATGTACAGTATTTGAATGGTGACATCACATCAGGCTTGGGGCTGGGCGTGTTCCGGCGCATGGATGTTGTCATCGGCTGCCTGGATAATCGCGAAGCCCGCCTCGCTGTAAATCGTTTCTGCTATTGGGTGAACAAACCCTGGGTCGACGGCGCAATCCAAGAACTGCTTGGGCTGGCGCGCGTGTTTGTGCCCGGAAATGGCGCCTGTTACGAATGCACCCTGACAGAAGCCGCCATCCGCGATCTCTCGCTGCGTTACTCCTGCCCACTGCTGGCACGTCAAAACATTCTGCTGGGAAAAGTACCAACCACTCCAACTATTGCATCGATCATCGGCGGCATTCAATCCCAGGAAGCTCTCAAACTAATTCATTCGATGCCCGTCGAAGCAGGCAAAGTTACGCATTTCAACGGGCTGAATAATGAAATGCACACTACAGCCTATGTGCCGCGTGAAGACTGTGAAAGTCATTGGATCTATGGCGAAATCACTGAACTGCCCGCCCGGGCCGAAAGCACAACGCTTGAAGACATGTTGCGTATCGTCCAGGCGGATCTGGGAGCGCAGGCAATCATCGAGCTGGATCAGGAACTCCTGACTTCACTGGACTGCCCTGTCTGCCACACCAGCGAACAAATATTTCTTCCATTAAGCGAAGTGAGCTTTGAAGAAGGACACTGCGCCGTATGTGGCACGCTGCGCGACACAACCCTGACACACACCATCACCGGTCAAGAGAATTTTTTACACCGCACCCTGGCAAGCATTGGAGTTCCTGCTCTCCATATTCTACGCGCCAACAACGGAGAAGAATATCGTTTTTATGAATTAACCGGCGACCTTTCAGATGCGCTGCATTTCAAACATTTTACTAAAAATGAAGAATTGGCGGCCGGGCCAGCCCGAGGACGAATCCGCATCAAGAGCGAATTGCAACCTGCAGAAACCCTCCACATCAGGGCGCATGGTCGTGTAAAGCTGCACAACTGATAAATGGCTGCCTGGATTTCCATGATGAGTGACTCGAGCCTACCCACTTCCTTGCCTTTGCGATCTGTGTTTCCCCGCAAGGTAGCCCTATTATTTTTGCTCGTCACGGATACCGCCATCGGAATTTACTTTTTATTCAGGCTGAGACCAGAAATCCACCAACTCGTACGCCTGATCTTCGCTGATTTATCTTTGGGTGTAATGGCGGGTTTCGGAGCACGGATTTTGTTTAAAAAGCGCAGCTGGTTTATCCGCTTTATTACAGCGACGGCATCCTTGATCGTTGGGCTGCTTGCCCTGGGTGTGTTGACCCGTTTCCAATTAGGCTTTGGCCCTTTATATTTCTGGCGAACCACCATCGATTGGTTTGGGCTGGCACACATTGGACTTGGAATGAACTGTATGCTGCTGGCAATGCGAGCCTGGACAAAACCAGCCAATCCTGTCGCAGGGTCTTTAACAACCGCGGAAGCACCACCACAAATTGAAATCCGCACCAGGCAAAAACGAAAAAGAACAAGACCAGCACCGGCATTAAGCGTTAGCACCAATCAGCAAGCCTCAAAAGTGGAACGTCGATCGAAACCGGTTATTTCAAGAAAAAGAAATGCCAAAACAGAAACCAAGTCGACGCCGGTTCATTATTCAAGAAAATCAAAAGTTCGCCTGTCATTGACCGAAAAACATTTATGCCCGTACTGCCTGGAACCTGTTGTTCGAAATGATCCACGCGGGATTGTGGAATGCGAAATCTGCCACACCCTGCACCACGGTGATTGCTGGGCAATTGCCGGTTTCTGCCAGGTGCCGCACTATACAGCCTGAGATATTTGCAAGTAACAAGGAGAGAGCATGCCAGATCTAAGTATCACCATCATCCTACCCAGCGGCGGCGCCCGTAATGCCGATATCCCTGACGATGTGCCCATTCACGACCTGATGACCGAGCTGGCCTCACTATTGCAGCTCCCAACCGTCGGGCCAGATGGCCGCCCTATGGGTTATCGTCTGGACAGCAAAGGCCTGGGACGCGAATTGAAAGAGTCTGAAACCCTCGCATCGGCTGGAGTGCCAAACAATGACCGCCTGATGCTAACGGCCGATATCACCGCCGGTGGAGTTGATCTAAACCAGAGCCCACGCGTCCGTCGTTTGCGCGCAGATGCTGAATTGATGCGAAGCCTGGCTTCTCGCAGCGATCTGATCTCTTTTACCGCGCAATCCCCGCAGCCAAACGTTCCGCCAGATCGATATATCATCACGTTCAAATGCAAAAGTATCGTCGGCATAGATATGCTGGGCAAACCAAAGTACGCTGAACATCACCAGGTAGAGATTTACCTGCACAACCAGTATCCACAGCGTTGGCCTGGCATGAAATGGATGACACCCATCTGGCATCCCAACATCAACCATTTGAACGGCACCGTTTGTATCGATGCGGCCTGGTGGACAGCCAGCCGTTCCTTGGACCGCCTGGTAATCATGTTGGGCGAAATGCTTCAATGGAAAAACTTCCATGATGACCCGACCAAACCACCCTTTCCTTGGGATGCGGATGCCGCGCGCTGGTCTCGCGAGTATCGAAAGAAAAACCCGGATGCCTTCCCATTGGATAATCGGGAACTTCTACGACCAGAGCGGATCAAGATTATAGAAGAAGCCGCCAAACCCAGGCCAAAGATTAACCTAAAATGACATCCTCCTCTGTCGCATGAAAATATGCACAGAATTTATTCAACGGGCTGAAACAAATCCCATTCATCCGGCGAATGCCTGCCCCACGAGGGGCGCAATGACCGGAATCACCCTACAAGGAGAAATTACTATGTCTGATACACCTGTAACCATCGTGCTTCCTTCGGGCGGCAGCCGGAACGCGGAAGTCCCCAATGACGTGCCGGTTAAGGAACTGCTACCCGAGTTGACAACCTCACTCGAGCTGCCAACCACAGGCCCGGATGGGCGTCCAGTCTCTTATCGTTTAGACAGCAAGGCTCTTGGGCGAGAGCTCAAGGAAGTTGAAACCCTGTCACAAGCCGGCGTACCCGAAGGGGACCGACTCATGATGACCGCTGACGTAACAGCCGGATAGCACACCCACCCGATCGAAATTCCACGCTCTTGCCGGAACCAGTTCGGGAAACAATCAACGCTTGCCTCATCCCTGCGGTCTTCACCAGGCCGCAGGGAAGGGCGGGCATCCATCATCATACGAGCGCATATGAAGCCAAAACCTTCCATCCGAATCCAGCCCATAGAAGTTGCAAAACCAAACCCGGCGCCGATGCCAAGCAACTCGGCTCAACACTGGTGCTCTCCTTTCGACGAAATCGGGTTATCCCCAGCCATTAAGGTCTTTATGACCCAACCAGCTTATGCAATCATGTGCGTGCATGCTGGGGGGGATATGGAACAGGAAACTGGCGGCATGTTGGTAGGTCAATGGTGCGCAGATATTGAAACAGGTCAAGAATTTATTGTTGTTGAGCATGCTTTACCTGCACGCTACACGCGTCAGGGAAGTGTTTACCTGACCTTCACTCAAGATACGATCGTTACCATTCACGACGAAATTGAAAAGCGCTACCCCGGCAAACAAATTGTCGGTTGGTATCATACCCACCCCAAAATGGGCATTTTTCTCTCGCATTATGACACCTGGCTGCATAGTAATTTTTTCCCCGAACCCTGGCAGGTGGCGCTTGTAATCGAACCGCACAAACAACTGGGAGGCCTGTTTATTCGCCAGGCTGCCGGTGAATTTGATCCTTCGCGGTACTTCGGGTTTTACGAAATGGAAGATAACCCCAAATGGAGCATTGTGCATTGGAACAATCTGCACCGCGTTTTTGAAAACACTCAAGAAGGAGGCTGAAATTTATGAACAGACGCATGCGAACCTATTACTACGCTGTACTGGGCGCAATGGGCGGCCTGGTAGGTTGGAAAGTGAGCGACCTGATGGGACTTTCCTTTGTCTCCAATATTTATCTGAGCGAGGCCATTGTCGGCGCACTGATCGGGCTGAGTATTGGTTTCTTTATTGGTATTACTGAAGGCGCATTAACGCTCAACCCGGTTCAAGCCGGAAAATCCGGCCTGACTGGCGGAGTGCTCGGTTTAGTCGCCGGCGCAATTGGGCTGCCCCTCAGCGAACTGCTTTTCCAGGTGGTGGGCGCTGGCTGGCTTGGCCGCATGTTGGGCTGGGGCATCTTTGGGCTGTTAATCGGTCTGGCCGAAGGAACACTCGGTAAAAACCAGGTCTGGAAAGGGATGCTCGGAGGCTTGTTAGGTGGAGCCCTGGGAGGCCTGCTGCTGGAGAGTACTCATGTCTGGCTTAAAGACCCCCTGATCGGGAAAGTTGTCGGGCTAATGCTGCTCGGAGCTTCCACAGGAGCTTTCATCTCGTTAATCGTGGTTCTGCTTTCAAAAGCATGGCTGGAGGTTACTTCGGGAAAGCTGAAGGGCACCGAATTTATCCTGGATAAATTTATGAAACAGGGTGGGCCAGCCATCGCGATCGGAAGTTCAGCGCTTAAATCCGAGATCGTTTTCCCAGATCCAGATATTGCCCCGCAACACGCCATGTTGACCAGTGACGGACTGGTTTTCTCAATCAAAGACATGAGCATGAATGGTACTTTTATCAATAATAAACGTATTGAGCGCACCCAACTTGCCAACGGTCAGCGCATCCGCATGGGAAATACCGAGTTGGTTTATCACGAAAAGAGGTCCTAATGAACTCAACAATTCGACGAGCATGTCAGGTATTTGCAGTCCTGCTTGTAACCCTGCTGGCAATCCACCCGATGTCTTCGGCCCTGGCACAGGATGGGTCAACACCACAAATCCGGATTACCCAGGTTGATAATTCCAAATTCCCAGAAGTAACTATTTACGTTTCGGTAACCAATGCTGCCGGAGAACCAGTGGCAGTCGACCCGAGCCAGATAGAAATTTCTGAGAACGGAAAACCGATGAGCACCAAAGACGCCGGTGGCCCAGGCCAAATCGGCCCGCTGACCACCCTGTTGGTGATGGACGTTTCGGGCAGCATGATGCAAGGCGGCAAACTGATCGGCGCCAAAAAAGCTGCCATGGCTTATGTGGAGCAAATGCGCCCGGGAGATCAGGCTGGCCTGGTGACCTTTAACACGGTGGTCCGCTATGTCCAACCTCTGTCCTCCGATCATAAAAAGCTGATCGCAGCCATTGACAAATTAAATGGTTATGATGATACAGCCATGTTCGATGCGCTTGCCCAGGGCACCCAGATTCTCAAGGATGTTTCCGGGCGTAAAGCCATCATCGTTCTGACCGATGGGTTGGATAATATCAGCAAAAACACGCCTGCCCAGGTGATCGAAGGCATTGGACCAATCGGGCTGTCAATTTCGACCATCGGCCTGGGAGATTCCAAGAAAACAGGTGTCAATTCAGGCCTGGATGAGGCTGGATTACGGACCTTCTCGGAACAGGCTGGCGGAATTTACTCATATGCCAATGACCCTGCCACTTTGCAAAGCCTTTATCAGCTTTATGCGCGCGCGTTGCAAAGCGAGTACCGCCTTGTTTACACATCTCCGGCCACGCTGCGTGATGGCGCAAACCGAACTCTGAGTGTGAACCTCGGGCGAGCCAACGGTCTGACGAGCAGCACTCAGGTAGAATATAATCCCGGAGGGGTATTGCCAGAAGTGGCACAATCCGTCTCGTGGCCCATCTTTGGAGCCATGCTGGTTGGTCTGCTTGTATTGCTGTTCGTCCCGCTGACACTTGGAACTATTATCAATCGACCAGCCAACCCGGCAGCCGCCGCCCCAGCAGCAATAAAAAAGCCAAATATCAAACTAAAATAATAACTACTCTCGGGGTGTTTTCTCAGGTTAGAAAACACCTCCAAAAAAGAAAAGAAGCTGTTTTTTGTGGAGTTTTCACGAGAAGAAGCCCCGTGAAAACTCCATGGGCGGGTTGAAAGAGCAGGATTTTTTGGGCGGTTTTCTTACGACCGGGATGATATAATTTCAGCATTATGGCCGAGCCTGCTCTTTTGAATAATCGCTACCAATTGCTCGAACCGCTTGGCATCGGTGGTATGGCACAAGTCTACCGCGCCCGTGATCTGATGCTGGAACGGTATGTTGCTATTAAAATGCTGCGGGCTGATTATTCATCAGACCCGACAGTACAGGTGCGTTTCCGCCAGGAAGCAAAATCAGCGGCCAACCTTTCACATCCCAACATTGTCACAGTTCATGATTTTGGTTTTGACCAGGGAAAGTTATTCATCGTAATGGAACACATCCCCGGCACAAACTTAAAAGTCATGATCGACAACCTGGGTAAATTCGGCCCTGAAGATGCATTACCAATTATTATCCAGACTTGTGCCGGGCTGGGATACGCACACCGGGCCGGAATTGTCCATTGTGATGTAAAGCCTCACAATATCCTGATAACGCCTGACCGTAGGGTAAAAGTAACCGACTTTGGCATTGCCAGGGCAATTTCGGGGATCCACCCGGATGAACATAATGACGTTGTTTGGGGATCGCCACTCTATTTTTCGCCTGAACAAGCCGCGGGGCAAGCCCCTTCCCCCGCATCCGATGTCTACTCATTAGGCGTGGTTATGTATGAAATGTTAGCCGGACGCCCACCCTTCGTCGCAAAAACACCCGAAACGCTGGCGCGCCTGCACCGCGAAATGGCACCTCAGCCTCCAAACATGTACAATCCAAAGATTCCACCAGATCTGGAACAGATCATCCTGAAAGTACTCTCCAAGGAACCATCTGCGCGCTACCGGACCGCTGATCAGCTTGGGCGTGTATTAACAACCTTTGGACAGCACAGGCCGGCAGCACGTCCTGTCAGCGCTGCCCAACCCTTATCACGGCCCAGTGCTGTTACCGTGGCGGTCACCACCAACAATACGCAACCAGTGCCAGTCATCCCAGAACCAGCATTTGAGCCTTACGAAGAACCCGAAGCAATGGACTGGGTTTCAGTTGGATTGGGACTTCTGGCAATGGCGGCTGTGGGCGGGCTGATACCACTCTGGTTGGCAATATTCTTCCGCTGGAACAATGCGCTGCCTAAATGATCAATACTGTCATCGCCCCATCCATCCTCTCGGCTGACTTCACCCATTTGGGAGAGGACCTGACAGCCTGTGAAAAAGCCGGCGCTGAATGGATTCACGTGGATGTGATGGATGGGCACTTTGTACCAAATATGACCTTGGGGCCATTGGTCGTGGCAGCCTGCCGGCGAGCTACCCGCCTGCCTCTTGATGTACATCTGATGATTGAAAAACCAGAAAATATGCTGGAAGCTTTTGCAAATGCAGGCGCAGACCGGTTGACTGTGCACGTGGAAACCTGCACGCATTTACATCGCATCATTCAACAGATTAAATCGCTGGGTGTCAAAGCCGGGGTTACACTAAACCCAGCCACCCCAGCAATAATGCTGCAAGAAATCTACGCCACGATCGACTTAATTCTGGTTATGACGGTAAATCCAGGGTTTGGCGCACAAAGTTTTATCCCCGAAATGCTGCCAAAAGTTGCAACCATCCGCCAATCACTAGACCTGTGCGGCTCCAAAGCCTGGCTGGAAGTGGATGGCGGCGTATCAGAAAAAACTCTCCCGTCTTTGTTAAGCGCCGGGGCAAACGCATTCGTAGCCGGGAACTCTGTTTTCAATCATCCCGGTGGTATCGCAATTGGCATTCAAACCTTACGTAACTGCATCATCCAAAATGCCTGATTCGAACACCGGCTGCTTAAACAAAAATCACCGGCATTGCACTCAAAAACGAATGCCAGACCGTGATTTTTGATTGAGAAGGAAAAAATTAAGCCGTTTTTACCATCGTGCGGATGCACTTGGTGCAAAGCGTCTTCTTGGTCTTGGTGCCCTTCTCATATACAGTCACCTTTTGCAGGTTCGGTAAGAACTTGCGATTGGTAGCCCGCAGTGAAAAAGAACGGTTGTGACCAAAAGTGGTGGTCTTACCACAGTGAGCGCATTTAGCCATCGTGAATTATCCTTTCTTGCTATAATACCATTGAGCCATCAGGTTCAGGCCCAACATTTTACCACAAAGCGTATCCTTCTACAAGTCAAGTGTTAATAATAATCACGCAAAGGAATGAAAAATCATGGGACAGGAAAAAACTACACTGGGAAGCATTCATATTTCACCAACGGCAATTGCCTCAATCAGTTACCATGCCGCCCTGCAGTCATACGGAGTGGTTGGGCTGGCGCCAAAAAACCTGGCAGAAGGCATCGCATCCACAATTACACGTGAACCCACCCGTGGCATCAATGTCCATTTTGAACAGGATAATCTGGATATCGACATTTATGTCATTATCGAATTCGGTACCCGAATTGCTTCTGTGGCACAGAGTGTGGCCAATGCGGTACGTTATGCGGTTGAAAAAAATATTGGTCTAAAAGTTCACGAAGTAAACGTACACGTACAGGGATTACGGATCAGCAATACTGATTAAATCGTAAATTTTCGGCACACCCGTCTATTTGTTTTTTCTACACAACAAAAGCTGCATCGATTTTTGTCGGCAATAAAATTTTTAATTATAAATCGTCCGCGCGAGGAGATTCTTACGCATGCAAAGCAAGTCTTTTGACGGTTTGAT
>CAZLJB010000093.1:0-3877 GCA_964559195.1 uncultured Anaerolinea sp.
ACACGGCTCTGAACACTCTTTCCCTACACGACGCTCTTCCGATCTGCTTCAGCCAAAGCTAAGAGTCTTAATGGGGATGTATGTTTCTGCGGCGCAGTATAGTGAGCAATATTACAATCGTGCTTTACGGGTAAGGTCGCTTATCAGAAAAGATTTTGAGGATGCATTTCAGAAAGTAGACACTCTGCTGACGCCAACAACTCCCAGTTCAGCCTTTAAGATTGGAGGGCTGTATGGGGACTCTGTGATGATGCAGTATGCTGACCAACTTGTCGTACCAGGCAACCATGCTGGGGTACCCGGAATTTCGATCCCATCCGGGTTTGACCAGGAAAATATGCCGATTGGAATCCATTTTTTTGCCCCTGATTTTCGCGAGGATTTATTGTTCAGAGCTGGTTTTGCCTATGAGCAATCCACTCTGGATGAAAAATGGCGGGAAATAAAACCTGTATTTTCGAATTGAGCTATTACGCCTGAGGGATCTATGCCTCAGGCGTTTTTTGATTTCTTGATTTGACTTCCAACTATTAAAAAAAGGAGATACTTACCATGAAAATATTAATTGCTGCGGATATGGAGGGAATTACCGGAGTGGTAAATTGGGACCAGGTAACCCCAGGCCATTACGAATATGGCCGTTTTCGTAAATTGATGACTCAGGACGTAAATGCGGCGATTTCAGGAGCTTTTGAAGCTGGAGCAACTGAAATCATTGTGGCTGATGGTCATTGGCATGGGACCAATTTATTAATAGAAGAATTAGATTCTCGAGCACGTCTTAACTCAAGCACATCTTCGCCACATTCTATGATGCAAGGGATCGATGAAACTGTTGATGGGGTGATCTTTGTTGGTTATCATGCCCGGCAAGGTTCGCAAAATGCGGTTTGTGATCATACCTGGTCAAATGCCTGTGTTTCCAATTTATGGTTAAATGATATTTTGGTGGGGGAATTTGGCTTAAATGGAGCTTTGGCCGGTTATTATGGAGTTCCGATTATCATGGTGACAGGTGACCAAACCGCATGCGACCAAACTGTTGAGTTGCTTGGCGATCTGGAAACTGCAGTGGTTAAACAGGCAACCGGTAGATATTCTGCTGAATGTCTGCCACCGGAAATTACGCAAAAATTAATTTCCGAGGCAGCCAGCCATGCAGTTTTGCGTCTTAATCGTGGTAAAAGCCCGGATCCGTATATTATTGATACTCCAATTTTGGTTACGGTGGATTTTAGAACATCAGATATGGCTGATCGCGCTTTTCGGATGCCAGGGGTTCAGCGTGATGGAACACGTATTTCAATAGAAACGCCTGATATGAATATTGCATATTCTGCATTTCGGACGATTGTTGGGCTTGCAACACCATAAATAATATCCACGAGTGGATCATATAAAAGCACTTAGCTGTGGATTTATTTCCGAAAAAGACATTCAATCCAATAATTGTTGACATTATCGACAAAAAAGTAATATAATCCTTTTAGGATAGGTAAAGCAGTATTATCGCGCTACCCACTGTTGCCATTCAAGGCTGAGAACGATTATTTTTAGGAGGTGATGATCACTATTTGTGGGATGAAAACAATATTATTGACTATAAATTGATTGATACGCCAAAGCGAGGAGATATTATGAAAAACAAAGTGTTCCTATCATTGTTAACGCTGATTGTGATTGGCAGCCTGATGCTGAGTGCTTGCGGAGGAGCAGGTAGTACAGCTGGAGGAATGAAAACTGAGGTTGGCAAAGGTGAGGGAGAGGTAGCCATTGTTGACTGGCCAGGTTATGTTGAACGTGGTGCGAACGATAAAAATTATGATTGGGTGACAGCATTTGAAGCTCAGACTGGGTGCAAGGTAACAGTAAAAGATGCTGCGACCTCTGATGAAATGGTGACATTGATGAATCAGGGTGGTTTTGACCTGGTAACCGCATCTGGTGATGCCAGTTTGCGTTTAATAGCAGGAGGAACCGTTCAGCCAATAAATATTGATTTGATACCTTCCTGGAAAAATGTAGACCCGCGGCTTCAGAATGCACCCTGGCATACTGTCAAAGGTGTTCATTACGGTGTCCCGTATCAGTGGGGACCAAATGTCTTGATGTATAACACCAAGGTTTTTACATCGGCACCCAAGTCATGGGGCGTGGTTTTTGATGAACAAAATCTACCTGATGGCAAATCTAACTCAGGACGTGTCCAGGCACCTGATAATCCAATATATCTGGCCGACGCAGCTCTATATTTAAAGGCTACTAAACCAGAGTTAGGCATCAAGGATCCCTACGCGCTAACACAGCCGCAATTTGATGCCGTTGTTTCCTTGTTGCGCCAACAGCGAAAGCTTGTTCCAAAATACTGGCATGATGCCACAACCCAGGTCGAAGATTTCACAACCGAAGGCATTATTGCATCCTCTTCCTGGCCATACCAGGTAAATTTGTTGATAGCAAATGGCCAGCCGATTGCGAGTACCTTCCCTCAAGAAGGAGCGACTGGATGGGCAGACACCACCATGATGAATTCAAAAGCGCCCCATCCAAATTGTGCCTATTTATGGCTTGAACATTCAATTCAACCTAAAGTCCAGGGTGATGTAGCCGCATGGTTTGGTTCCGTTCCAGCAGTGCCTGCCGCCTGTTCTGGTAATGATTTGCTTGGAGCTGAAGGTTGCAAAACCAATGGTTCGGATAATTTCGATAAAATATCCTTCTGGAAAACCCCGACTGCTGATTGTGGAGATGGAAAAACTAATTGTGTTCCATACAGCGAATGGGTAAAAGCCTTCGTATCCATTATTGGCGGTAAGTAATCAATTCTTGCAACCGCCCAACCAGGCAAAAATTACCTGGTTGGGCGGTTGTCTTTAATCGTGAAGGATGGAGTGTATGCTTCGATGACCGATCAGATTGCTGTGGAATTTAAATCAGTTAGCCGGCATTTTGGTGAAGTAAAGGCTGTTGATTCTATTGATTTAGAAATACGGGATGGCGAATTTTTCTCAATGCTTGGGCCATCAGGTTCTGGCAAGACAACCTGCCTGCGAATGATCGCTGGTTTCAACAGGCCTACCGAAGGACAGATTTTATTATATGGACAGGATGTTTCCTCGCTGCCTCCATACGAGCGACCAGTGAACACCGTATTTCAAGATTATGCCCTTTTCCCACACATGACAGTTGCTGACAATATCGCTTATGGCTTAATGATCAAGAGGGTGCCTGCGCAAGAGCGAAAAAATAAGGTTGATGAGATGCTTGACCTGGTACGACTTTCTGGTTACGGAGATCGGAAACCAGCACAACTTTCAGGAGGGCAGAGGCAGCGTGTGGCGCTTGCGCGGGCCTTGATTAATCAGCCAAGGGTTTTACTTTTGGATGAGCCGCTCGGTGCACTGGACCTTAAGCTGAGACAACAGATGCAGATTGAATTAAAGGCCTTACAACAAAGTGTCGGAATTACTTTTATATTTGTAACCCATGATCAGGAAGAAGCCTTGACGATGAGCGATCGTATCGCAGTCTTTAATATGGGTAAGATTGAGCAAGTTGGAACTCCAGCAGAAATATATGAGCATCCCATGACAACTTTTGTGGCTGGATTTGTAGGCATATCCAATTTGGTTAAGGGTGAAATGGCAAAACGAATTATCGGTTCTGCTCTGACTTTTTCAATTCGCCCTGAAAAGATCCACCTTGCTCAAGCGGGTATTATCCAATCCGAAGATGAATATGTCGCAGATGGGACAGTCAGAGATGTGGTTTATCTAGGATTGTATACCCGTTACCTTGTCGAACTTGGTGACGGAGGCGATCTGGTTGTAATGGAGCAAAATTTAAAAACAACCTCCATGGATGTCACCAGACTACG